>NZ_JBMKHA010000078.1:0-500 GCF_049238365.1 Enterobacter cloacae complex sp. IR53030 | reverse complement strand
CTAAATAGCTGCGCCTAATACCGCTACACTTTTGCCTGACCATGTTTTCCTCCGGGGAATGGGCTGGCGGTTTCCATAAAATGGCGGACCTTTTTCAGTAACTGCCACATTGAGCGGCACTGATGATTACGGGTTATCGTGTCATGAAGTGCCTGCCATAGCCGTTCCACATGATTCACCCACGGCGAGTAAACCGGCTGGTAAATTACCCTGAACTTGGGATTTGCTTTCAACCAGCGCTGTGTTTCGCGGCTTTTATGGATAATGTAGTTATCAACGATCAGCGTGATTGTTTTCGCCCGCCGGTAAGTGGCTTTCAGGTGCTTCAGCAGAGCGATAAACAGCGCTGAACTTTTGCTGTTGCCGCCCACGTAGCTGACTTTACCCGTGCCACTGTGCAGTGCGCCGGCCAGATAGTATTTTTCGTTCTGCCCCGGCGTCACTACCCGTTTCTGCTGTCCGCGCAACTGCCAGTCCGCACCGATTTTAGGATTAAGGTG
>NZ_JBMKHA010000077.1:0-555 GCF_049238365.1 Enterobacter cloacae complex sp. IR53030 | reverse complement strand
AGAGTTTTTGAAATGTAAGGCCTTTGAATAAGACAAAAGGCTGCCTCATCGCTAACTTTGCAACAGTGCCGTCAGAAAAGCAGCGTCCTTACGTTTTCGGTAATACGCATCAGTCGAACAAACCGCAATGATCTCGATTGATTCAGGGTGATGACAGATAGCATTAACCGTAGTTTGTTCATGTATCTGTGCCTTGAGTTCAGCCTGAATTTTTGATTGATGATACATAGCCTTGAGATAGCTAAACATGATTTCCCCATCGAACAGTAAGTCGTGTCAATTCCTAGAGTTAACACATTTCTGATCATGACTCACACGTTACGTTCAGTCGGTAGCCATCTGTGCAAAAAATGCGCTTAGCGTAGGATAATTTCCTTTTTCCAAGCGGACCCCAGGTGGGCCGATTCCCACGCGGCAGCGGCGCCCGGCAAGGTGGGCCGATTCCCATATCGACATGTATGGGGGTCAGTTTGGAGATCGGAAATTTTTGGGCACTGTTGCAAAGTTAGCGATGAGGCAGCCTTTTGTCTTATTCAAAGGCCTTACATTTCAAAA
>NZ_JBMKHA010000076.1:0-585 GCF_049238365.1 Enterobacter cloacae complex sp. IR53030 | reverse complement strand
TCGGAGTCCAGAAATACGCACCAGGGAAGCCCCAGATCTTTGGCCAGATTCAATGTAACCCAGTGTTTGACGCTACCACACCCTCCTATGAGGACTGGCACTATTTTCACGTCCTCCAGAGAGGCTGGCAGCGCACCTGACTGTTTTAATGAACTGGCCGCATGCCTCAGGAAAGTAACATCCGACTTTCCCTCTACCAGAACAATCCCCTGCGCCCTTTCCATACCGGTCTCTGGCAGCACCCCCAGGCTTTCAGTGGCTTCCTTCAGCACTGCGTCATCCGGCATTTTTACTACGGGTTCACCCGCCTCATTTCGGGTAACATAACGTACGCCTTCGACAGGGATTAATCCGGCCAGCGCCGGGACATGGGTGGTGACGATAATCTGACGGTGCGGCTGGCCTGCCAGTGCCAGTAACGCTTTCATCAGCATCATCTGATACCCGTCATGCTTTCATCAATAATGATTTCAGTAGAGTTTCTGTAGCCTCTGAAGTTTTTCAGTTTTAATTTTCTGAGCCGCATATGAAGTCCTGTGTGTAAGAAAGCGTTTTGCTGCAACCTGAATACAAAATATATTTTCA
>NZ_JBMKHA010000075.1:0-747 GCF_049238365.1 Enterobacter cloacae complex sp. IR53030 | reverse complement strand
TGTAGGTATGGGGCTCATAATTGCTGCCTTTTTGCTCGCCCGATCCCCATCGTGGAAGTCGCTGCGGAGGCCGACGCCATGGTGACGGTGTTCGGCATTCTGAATCTCACCGAGGACTCCTTCTTCGATGAGAGCCGGCGGCTAGACCCCGCCGGCGCTGTCACCGCGGCGATCGAAATGCTGCGAGTCGGATCAGACGTCGTGGATGTCGGACCGGCCGCCAGCCATCCGGACGCGAGGCCTGTATCGCCGGCCGATGAGATCAGACGTATTGCGCCGCTCTTAGACGCCCTGTCCGATCAGATGCACCGTGTTTCAATCGACAGCTTCCAACCGGAAACCCAGCGCTATGCGCTCAAGCGCGGCGTGGGCTACCTGAACGATATCCAAGGATTTCCTGACCCTGCGCTCTATCCCGATATTGCTGAGGCGGACTGCAGGCTGGTGGTTATGCACTCAGCGCAGCGGGATGGCATCGCCACCCGCACCGGTCACCTTCGACCCGAAGACGCGCTCGACGAGATTGTGCGGTTCTTCGAGGCGCGGGTTTCCGCCTTGCGACGGAGCGGGGTCGCTGCCGACCGGCTCATCCTCGATCCGGGGATGGGATTTTTCTTGAGCCCCGCACCGGAAACATCGCTGCACGTGCTGTCGAACCTTCAAAAGCTGAAGTCGGCGTTGGGGCTTCCGCTATTGGTCTCGGTGTCGCGGAAATCCTTCTTGGGCGCCACCGTTGGCCTTCCTGTA
>NZ_JBMKHA010000074.1:0-783 GCF_049238365.1 Enterobacter cloacae complex sp. IR53030 | reverse complement strand
TCTGCTGGAATTTGGCATTAGCGTTCCCCGAGGAGCTGCCGTTATTAGCCGACTGAGTACCATTCTTGAGGATAATAGTTTGCCTCTTTACCTCAGCCAGTTATTGCTGAAATTACAACAGCATTATCACTATCTTGTTGAGCAGATTAAAGATTTGGAATCCCAGTTGAAACGAAAGTTGGACGAAGATGAGGTTGGACAGCGCTTGCTGAGCATTCCCTGCGTCGGAACACTGACAGCGAGTACTATTTCAACTGAGATTGGCGACGGGAAGCAGTACGCCAGCAGCCGTGACTTTGCGGCGGCAACAGGGCTTGTACCTCGGCAGTACAGCACGGGAGGTAGGACGACATTGCTGGGAATTAGTAAGCGAGGTAATAAAAAGATCCGAACTTTGTTGGTTCAATGTGCCAGGGTATTCATACAAAAACTGGAACACCAGTCTGGCAAATTGGCCGATTGGGTCAGGGATTTACTGTGCCGGAAAAGCAACTTTGTCGTCACTTGTGCTCTGGCAAACAAGCTGGCCAGAATAGCCTGGGCCCTAACGGCACGACAGCAAACTTATGTAGCATAACGGCAGAAATACACCGGTTTAAAGAATTACTGATCTGGTTTTGCGAATACTGATATTGATGATACTAACGGCCCACCGGCCTGTTGAGGAACCTGTAAAACGGAAAGGCTCATTGAAGCCGTATATTTTCTGGAGGTTCATCAGGCGCGGAACTCATCAAGGCGCGGGAATAAAATCCCATTCAGACGCCGGATAGATTCAAGCAA
>NZ_JBMKHA010000073.1:0-810 GCF_049238365.1 Enterobacter cloacae complex sp. IR53030 | reverse complement strand
TTCAGTCGGTAGAACGGCGGACTGTTAATCCGTATGTCACTGGTTCGAGTCCAGTCAGAGGAGCCAAATTTGAAAAGCCTGCTTTTAGAGCAGGCTTTTTGCTTTTCTGCGTCTCTGATGTTAATTCAGAATCGCATCCAGCCTGGCAAGCACCTCATTCACCACTGCGTCTGGTATGCGTTCCAGCCGCTTGCCGCTCCGGGCAGCCATATCAATGGTTCTGGGCTGGTCGCAGCGAATAGCGCCCATCGTTTTTGTTCCCGCACCGTCCAGGGAGACGGTAAAACCGGCTGTACGTGCAAAGTTTCCACCGCTGGTGATGGGAACAACAACGGGTAACCGGGTCAGCTTGTTAAAAGATGCCTTCGATACGATAAGCACCGGACGTTTTCCGCTTTGTTCATGTCCGGCTGTAGGATCCAGTGAGACGAGCCAAATTTCCCCTCTGTCCATTTACAGGATCTCCTTGCCCACCACAGGCGCATCAATCCATTCCCGATCCTCGTCGCTCATTTCGGCGTGCGGATCGCACTGTGCAAGCAGTTCCTCAAGCGAATAACGGGGCCGTTTCTGGGGTTCAATAATCAGGCAGCCATTATTTATGGTCATGCCGACTTCGCTGTCCGTCGACAGCTCCAGCGTTTTGAGCACGGCGGGAGGAACCGCCAACATGATGGATCCGCCGACCTTTTTCAGGCGAGTGGTATACATAGAGCACCTCCGAATATTATATTTTAATATAACATCCATGACTGGTGGAGCGCAATTTTTAGTCAGATTCATTATGGTTTCCTTAGTGTAACTAAGCGT
>NZ_JBMKHA010000072.1:0-881 GCF_049238365.1 Enterobacter cloacae complex sp. IR53030 | reverse complement strand
GCTAAATAACTGATCCCAATAGTGCTACACCTTCGCTGTGCCATAGCCATTCCCCGGGAAAGGAGACACGGTATCCATGAAGTGTTTCACTCGGGCCAGCAGGTTTGCCATCCCTCTGCATTGATGATTGCGCGTGATGGTTTCATGTAACTTGTGCCATAGCCGTTCTATGTGATTAACCCAAGGGCTGTAAACTGGCTGGAACACCAGGCAGAACTTGGGATTCTTCTTCAACCATCGCTCGGTCTGTTTGCTTTTGTGAATGATGTAGTTATCGAGGATCAACGTGATGGTTTTGGCTCGTCGGTAGTGGTGGCGCAGCTTTTCCAGCATGGCAATAAACAGCGATGAGTTTTTCTTGATCCCGCTGACGTAAAGTACCCTTCCGTTGCCTGCGTGGAGAACGCCTGCCAGATAATGCTTGGCATTCTGCCCCGGTGTGACAACCCGCTTTTGCTGCGCTCTGAACATCCAGTCGGCTCCTAATTTGGGATTGAGGTCTATATCGACTTCATCCTCATAAAACACCGGATTATCGGCATCACAGCGGGCCAGCGCGGCGTCGATATTCGCCATTTTTTCCTGATAGGCTGGGTCTTTTATCCGCAAGGTCGGCACGGGCCTGCGCCAGACAATGCCCATACGAGGTAACCATCGGCGGAGCGTGGAGGCTGCCACATTGAGCCCTGTTAACCGATTGATTTTTATAGCCAATAGTTCAGTACACCAACGGCTGCGCTGATAACCAAAATCTTGCGGAGAAAACTGCATGAGCAGCACCAGTAAGGTGACAATCTTGGCGATAGGTAAGACTGGGGCACGGCCAGCCGGTAAGGCTTCTAGCGCATCTATGCCTTCATCTCGATACCACCGAAGCCAAC
>NZ_JBMKHA010000071.1:0-965 GCF_049238365.1 Enterobacter cloacae complex sp. IR53030 | reverse complement strand
CAGAGTTTTTGAAATGTAAGGCCTTTGAATAAGACAAAAGGCTGCCTCATCGCTAACTTTGCAACAGTGCCTAGTAGGGTTGGATATTTAAATAAGGAGCATCCCGACTTAAAATGAATATGACTGCGTAACCAGGCGCAATAAAAAAAGCGAAAGAATCGCTTTTATTCTGGTTGTTTTTTCGAAGAGTGACCGTTTTCTGAGATGACAAGAAATAAGGAAGTCCTATGATCGCTAGCGGAATAGTTCAAAAACTGAATGCGCAAATGAATCAGGAGTTTTATACCTCAAATTTGTATCTTCAGCTCAGCCAGAGGTGCAGCGAGAATAGCCTTAATGGCACCGCACTATTTTTGCGTCATCAGGCGCAAAATACGGTGACGCAAATGATGCGCATGTACGAATACATCAAACAGAGCGGCGCCACGCCGGTGTTACAGGAGCAACACGCCCGGTGCGGTGAATTTTCCACGCTGGAAGATCTGTTTGAGCAGACGGTAAGCGATTACCAGAAGCGCATTAATGCGCTGACCTCTTTGACGGAAGACGCCCAGGCAGCAAACGATAAGTCAGCGATTAACTTCCTGAAGCGATACAGAAAAGAGGAAATCGTGGACGGGACGCTGTTGCAAATCATTCTGGATGAAGTCCGCAGCGCTAAAAAAGCGGGCATCAACATGCAGCAAACCGACCACTATCTGGTTGGCGTGATCGATCGCTATCACTAAATCAATTTCGCAGTACGAGGAGGTTTTACGCCTCCTCAGAAAATCTGTTTTACATCAGAAACAGAGGTTTATGCCAGTGAACATTTGATACCCAACACGTCATAGTGATTTTTTAACTTAGCGTTTTTATATCGTGCCAAAAATGTCTCTGCTTGTGTCTTTATATTAAGGAAGGTGCGAATAAGCAGGTCATTTCTTCCCAAGCTGACTCGCTGATTAAAATTTCGCGGATCTGGG
>NZ_JBMKHA010000070.1:668-1152 GCF_049238365.1 Enterobacter cloacae complex sp. IR53030 | reverse complement strand
ACCTAAATAGCTTTCGGGGAGAACCAGCTATCTCCCGGTTTGATTGGCCTTTCACCCCCAGCCACAGGTCATCCGCTAATTTTTCAACATTAGTCGGTTCGGTCCTCCAGTTAGTGTTACCCAACCTTCAACCTGCCCATGGCTAGATCACCGGGTTTCGGGTCTATACCCTGCAACTTAACGCCCAGTTAAGACTCGGTTTCCCTTCGGCTCCCCTATACGGTTAACCTTGCTACAGAATATAAGTCGCTGACCCATTATACAAAAGGTACGCAGTCACCCCATAAAGAGGCTCCCACTGCTTGTACGTACACGGTTTCAGGTTCTTTTTCACTCCCCTCGCCGGGGTTCTTTTCGCCTTTCCCTCACGGTACTGGTTCACTATCGGTCAGTCAGGAGTATTTAGCCTTGGAGGATGGTCCCCCCATATTCAGACAGGATACCACGTGTCCCGCCCTACTCTTCGAGTTCACAACCTGTGTGC
>NZ_JBMKHA010000070.1:0-658 GCF_049238365.1 Enterobacter cloacae complex sp. IR53030 | reverse complement strand
TGATTTCTTTTCCTCGGGGTACTTAGATGTTTCAGTTCCCCCGGTTCGCCTCGTTAACCTATGTATTCAGTTAACGATAGTGTGTCGAAACACACTGGGTTTCCCCATTCGGACATCGCCGGGTCAAAGGTTCATATCACCTCGCCGGCGCTTTTCGCAGATTAGCACGTCCTTCATCGCCTCTGACTGCCAGGGCATCCACCGTGTACGCTTAGTCGCTTAACCTCACAACCCGAAGATGTTTCTTTCGATTCACCATCGGTTTGCGAAAATTTGAGAGACTCGAACACACATTAACTGTGTGTCGTTTCAATTTTCAGCTTGATCCAGATTTTTAAAGAGCAAAACTTCGCAGTGCACCTTTTCAGGTTCACTCTGAAGTTTTCTTGTGTTCGCAGTAAAAGATGGTGGAGCTATGCGGGATCGAACCGCAGACCTCCTGCGTGCAAAGCAGGCGCTCTCCCAGCTGAGCTATAGCCCCATCGTTTTGCCAACCTCTGTACCGGTAATTTTTGTTGAGGCAAGGCGTGGTGACACGAAGCATACTTAAGTATGTGAGTGTCGCCGCAACGCAGCATCAGCAAAAATTTGGTAGGCCTGAGTGGACTTGAACCACCGACCTCACCCTTATCAGGGGTGCGCTCTAACCACCTGAGCT
>NZ_JBMKHA010000069.1:0-1173 GCF_049238365.1 Enterobacter cloacae complex sp. IR53030 | reverse complement strand
AGAAACAGAAGCCACTGGAGCACCTCAAAAACACCATCATACACTAAATCAGTAAGTTGGCAGCATCACCGCCGAATCGGTCTCATTACATTCACTGATAAAAATGGAACAAAACAGGTCGAACAGGTTTATTCCTGCACTTCTTTAGCCGCCAATACTTTTGGAAAGCGCTTCACCACTTGGTTAGAAGAAATTTTTCAAAAGCATAATGAAGAAAAAGTAGCTGATTCCGGGTTCGAGGTTGGTAGCCGTGTCTGGGATAAATTGATGTATACGTTGCGCACCATTTCAGAAATTCGTGCCGGGGGGGTGCTGGTGCTGGATAACGGTGCACAGCGTACACTGGATGAAGTGCAAAAAACGGCACCTGAAACAAACCAGGTGGAGCCAAAGGAAATCTCTTCACTTCAGGAGCTGCTGAACGCTTCCAAAAATCTGGAGCCGACTTCGCCTGAGCTAATTGCGGCTCTTAATGAGGCTCTGTCAACCGCCATAAAACGGTGAATGCAACGGCAGTCTGGCACATCAGGCCTTGTCAGAGATTAGGCCTGAAAAGCACTTACGTACCGATATAACACCTAATTCCCCTCTAAGGAGATTGCCCTAAATGGCGATGAATAAAAAAGAACAAGCCGCGTATGATGAGCTGGTGGCACAGGCCAGAATAAACCGCGCTTTACGCTGGTCTGACTATGGCGTTGAACGCGATATGCCCGTACCAGAGGTCTCGGGGGAATACCAAAACGGCTGGAGCTTCAACACCGCCACTGGCACTGTTTATCCGACATGGAGCGGAACTACGGTTCACGGCACACGGGAAGAGGGAGAGGTTGTCGATGCAACCTCCCGCCGCATGCGAGGCATGAATGGTAGCCAGAACGGCATACCACAATACAGCACCAAAGAACGCGCCCTGAAGGCATTACGCTGTTCGCTTGAAATCAAGTTTGCCATGCAGCTGGATGCCATAGATAAAGCTATCGCAAAAGAAATAGAGCTGTCCACCGCTCGCCGGGAGAGCGATACATCAGATGCCTAAATAGATGCGCGGAATAGTAGATCACTGAAAGGGAACTCAGCCCGGATTGTGCGATCTGATCAATCGCCAAACCAACCAAAACCACCAACCGGACTGAGCGATGCCGATCATAGCACCAATACCCCGTGGCGAAC
>NZ_JBMKHA010000068.1:0-1217 GCF_049238365.1 Enterobacter cloacae complex sp. IR53030 | reverse complement strand
TAATGGCCTGTTCATGCTGGTCCATACCGGCCATACGAGGTGCAGTCCCCTGGATCCCGACAGGAGCCGCAGCAGACTGCATCTGGTGAGCAGGTGCCTGTGCATTGTTGACCCGCTCATGGATATTCACGGTTTCAGTGGCCCAGGCCGAAGAAATTAAGCCAAAGCCCAGCAAGGATGCTAATACGATATTTTTCATGATAACTCTCCATTTCTTAATTAGTGATGTCCGGGGGAGTACAACCGGTGTTTTCAGTTCCATAACTGAAACAGGTTCGGAAGTGTTTATTTCTCCGGGAGGGGACTGGATATTCATTTCCTGGCGTCCACTGACGCCGGATATTGATAAAGCAATCCAGCCTTCCTGATAAGTTGCACTAATTATATCGAATGGCTTCTGTTTGCTGCATGACAGGCTAATGACATCTTTGTCATTTAAATCTTTATTCCCAGCACTGGGTGTCCGGAATCATTTTCTCCAGTCTGGGCACGGATAAGATAAAACGCGTTGAGTGTACGTCCGATTCCACCTGCACTCTTCCGTGATGTGCTTCCACGATTGACTTCACAATCGCAAGGCCGATGCCGCTGCCTTCTCCTTTTCGTTGTCTGGACGGATCCACCCGATAAAAACGGTCAAACAACCTTGATAAATGCTCTTCAGGGATTGGTTTCCCCGGATTTTCAATCACAAGGTCAAAAAAGCTCTCCTGCTCTCTTATTGAGACGGTGATTGCCTGTCCCTCCGGGGTATAACGCAGGGCATTGGATAACAGATTATTGATCGCCCTTCTGAACATTTGTGGATCTCCCTCAACCAGGCAGGGCATCCCGTTAAATTTGAGCGTGATATTGCGTTCTTCGGCCCAGGCTTCGAAAAACTCGAAGACTTTCATGACTTCCGCTCTGAGGTCAAACATGACCCTGTCAGGTATCAGCTGATTATTATCTGCCTGTGCCAGGAACAGCATATCGCTGACCATTTTGGTCATCCGGTTATACTCTTCAAGACTGGAATAGAGGACATCCTCAAGTTCCCTCTGTGTTCGATCCTGACTCAGTGCGATTTCAGTCTGCGTCACCAGATTGGTGATGGGCGTTCTGATCTCATGCGCGATATCGGCAGAGAAATTGGCCTGGCGGGTAAAGACATCCTCAATCTTTCCAATCATATGATTGAACGAGATAACCAGTTGCTCCAGCTCAATGGGAACGCG
>NZ_JBMKHA010000067.1:0-1352 GCF_049238365.1 Enterobacter cloacae complex sp. IR53030 | reverse complement strand
CTTTGTTTTAGGGCGACTGCCCTGCTGCGTAACATCGTTGCTGCTCCATAACATCAAACATCGACCCACGGCGTAACGCGCTTGCTGCTTGGATGCCCGAGGCATAGACTGTACAAAAAAACAGTCATAACAAGCCATGAAAACCGCCACTGCGCCGTTACCACCGCTGCGTTCGGTCAAGGTTCTGGACCAGTTGCGTGAGCGCATACGCTACTTGCATTACAGTTTACGAACCGAACAGGCTTATGTCAACTGGGTTCGTGCCTTCATCCGTTTCCACGGTGTGCGTCACCCGGCAACCTTGGGCAGCAGCGAAGTCGAGGCATTTCTGTCCTGGCTGGCGAACGAGCGCAAGGTTTCGGTCTCCACGCATCGTCAGGCATTGGCGGCCTTGCTGTTCTTCTACGGCAAGGTGCTGTGCACGGATCTGCCCTGGCTTCAGGAGATCGGAAGACCTCGGCCGTCGCGGCGCTTGCCGGTGGTGCTGACCCCGGATGAAGTGGTTCGCATCCTCGGTTTTCTGGAAGGCGAGCATCGTTTGTTCGCCCAGCTTCTGTATGGAACGGGCATGCGGATCAGTGAGGGTTTGCAACTGCGGGTCAAGGATCTGGATTTCGATCACGGCACGATCATCGTGCGGGAGGGCAAGGGCTCCAAGGATCGGGCCTTGATGTTACCCGAGAGCTTGGCACCCAGCCTGCGCGAGCAGCTGTCGCGTGCACGGGCATGGTGGCTGAAGGACCAGGCCGAGGGCCGCAGCGGCGTTGCGCTTCCCGACGCCCTTGAGCGGAAGTATCCGCGCGCCGGGCATTCCTGGCCGTGGTTCTGGGTTTTTGCGCAGCACACGCATTCGACCGATCCACGGAGCGGTGTCGTGCGTCGCCATCACATGTATGACCAGACCTTTCAGCGCGCCTTCAAACGTGCCGTAGAACAAGCAGGCATCACGAAGCCCGCCACACCGCACACCCTCCGCCACTCGTTCGCGACGGCCTTGCTCCGCAGCGGTTACGACATTCGAACCGTGCAGGATCTGCTCGGCCATTCCGACGTCTCTACGACGATGATTTACACGCATGTGCTGAAAGTTGGCGGTGCCGGAGTGCGCTCACCGCTTGATGCGCTGCCGCCCCTCACTAGTGAGAGGTAGGGCAGCGCAAGTCAATCCTGGCGGATTCACTACCCCTGCGCGAAGGCCATCGGTGCCGCATCGAACGGCCGGTTGCGGAAAGTCCTCCCTGCGTCCGCTGATGGCCGGCAGCAGCCCGTCGTTGCCTGATGGATCCAACCCCTCCGCTGCTATAGTGCAGTCGGCTTCTGACGTTCAGTGCAGCCGTCTTCTGAAAACGACA
>NZ_JBMKHA010000066.1:0-1454 GCF_049238365.1 Enterobacter cloacae complex sp. IR53030 | reverse complement strand
AGATCCGCGAAATTTTAATCAGCG
The DNA here is from genome assembly GCF_049238365.1 of Enterobacter cloacae complex sp. IR53030. Classification (NCBI taxonomy): domain Bacteria; kingdom Pseudomonadati; phylum Pseudomonadota; class Gammaproteobacteria; order Enterobacterales; family Enterobacteriaceae; genus Enterobacter; species Enterobacter cloacae complex sp. IR53030. The sequence continues at coordinate 1,430 of NZ_JBMKHA010000066.1, read as the reverse complement.
AGTCAGCTTGGGAAGAAATGACCTGCTTATTCGCACCTTCCTTAGGTAACGCTATGGCATAAACCTCATAGTGGTCATGCTGCCATTCAACTATCATGTCCACCTCATCGCCAGCCTGAACACGGGTAACCCCTACCCAGCCGCGGAATGGCTGACCATTAATCATCCCCTGCACATATTCCGCCGAATCATTCGAAGATTCGCTTTCAGCCATCATTGCAGCACCGACACCAGGACTCCCTGCAACTATCGCTACAGCCGCCACCGCACCTCGCTGACCGTCAGAAACACCCGGCAGGGTACTGGTACGGTAGGCATCTGCACCAAAATACTCCCTGAATCTCTCATAGCGAAAAGACTCCAGTTGCCCTGATATTTTCTCCAACGGGCCATAAGGCGGCAATACCGGCGGCGGAGGGAGCTCACGCGTCCACGGTCTGCCGTTCATCACTTCAATTTCCTGCTTTGTACGCAGGTCTGCTAATTTCTCTGGCTCAACAAACCGGGAGCATACCTGCTGATTTTCAACTGAATTCATGAAATATCCTTGCACATTCAGGCCCTGGATTACAGATATGATAAGCATTGACACTGTAATTTAGTCAGCTAGGGAGGGTGCGAATAAGTACCCTCCGCAACGAAAATGAAACTTTTAGTCAATTAAATTCAATCACTTACATAGGCGTTTTTTTGCGTTTGGTGACTTATTCGCACCTTCCCTGAAGCTCGTCATCAGAAATCCACGTCACCACCACCTGCAACAAAGTTATGGCCACCATGGCTTCCCAGGTCACTAAAATCGCCAGAACTCTTACTCCAAAATATTTTTTTACCAGTTTGTCGGCTATATATTTACCACCTAATCCGATTATTCTTGATGCTTCCTCTTTACCTTTAACTTCGAAAACAGCACTTATTGCCTCCAGCAGAAGACCGACTGATTTTGTGACAGCGAGGACATCCACAACTGTTTTCAACCCCATCACACCCATCAGGAAAAAACGATTATTCTTAAATTCATCTACTGCTGAAGCTCCATCAGTAAACACCGAAATCGCCGAAGCAAACCCACCCGCTGCCGCCCCAACGCCCTTGACCCATGCTACCGTCAGCTTACCGGCCTCCAGCCCTTTTTCTATTGCCGGCAAAATAACCGTCGTCCCCTGACTCACCATCGCCAGACCGCTGGCCAGCAGGCTCGCCAGCGGCTTCTTATCATCCCTGAACTGTCCGCACAGGTAGATAAAATCCACCGCGTTCAGCACCAGCAGCAGGCTGTTTATCCCTGCCAGCCGGTATTCCCCCCTGCCCTTTTCTGTTGCAAAGTACTCTTCCAGCCTGCTGCTCATCCTCTGTCTATTCGCGGTGACTTCATTCCGGTTTGCCATAAAGCGTTCGCTGTGGCGGATGCCTTCCAGCACCGCCTGGCG
>NZ_JBMKHA010000065.1:0-1624 GCF_049238365.1 Enterobacter cloacae complex sp. IR53030 | reverse complement strand
GTTCGCCACGGGGTATTGGTGCTATGATCGGCATCGCTCAGTCCGGTTGGTGGTTTTGGTTGGTTTGGCGAATGATCAGATCGCGCAATCCGGGCTGAGTTCCCTTTCAGTGATCTACTATTCCGCGCAGCTATTTAGTGCTAACCAGATTCCTGATATGTCTGGGTTCACAAGAAACCTGGTAAATAATGGTTGGCAAAAATTCCCGGGGGGACTGGTTATTCAATGGGGTATAGGAGGTATGCCCGCTGGAGTGCTCACAGGCGATGTAACATTCCCTATAGCTTTTCCATCAACTGTATTTGCCATCCTTGCCACAGATACAGGCGGGGCCAGCGTACCCTACGGCACCACCAACCGTAGCAAAACCGGGTTCACGTTGACGCGTACCTCAACTTTTGGCGCGGGCAATGTGACTGGATTTTATCTGGCGATAGGAGCATAAAAATGAATTACATCTACTCCGCGATAAATAACTCTTTTTACCCTTCCAGTATGAAAGATGATTATCAACGAGCCGATACATGGCCCGACGATGCTGTCGAAGTCGATGATAATATTTACCTTGAATTTACTGCTGAGCCGCCAGAAGGGAAGATGCGTATCGCTAGTGAGGACGGGTTGCCAGTTTGGGGCGATTTAACACCACCGACACGCGAAGAAATGATTAAGGCAGCGGAACAGCAACAGCAGCAACTGATTGATTCTGCGATGCAGTCAGTCAGCGTTATCCAACTCAAATTGCAGGCAGGCAGGACGTTGACCGATGCGGAGAAAGCGAAGCTGAATGCCGTTCTGGACTACATCGACGCGGTGACAGCGACAGATATCACCACCGCGCCGGGAAATATTAACTGGCCGCTTGTACCGGAGGTGTAGGCCAGACGGGTTTTGCTGTGTCAACGCGCATAAGCAGAACCCGATATTTTTTCCACTCAACCAATTCAGCAGCCTCCTGTTCTGTCGCGATTTCAGCGTCAATAGCGTCTTGTCTCCAGGCTATTTCCGTATCTGCTGTCGCACGTAGCTGACTCCTGACGACCTCTGCCGCTGCAATTTCCTCTTCCGGTGAAAGCGGTGGGATATCAACCAGGGCCGGATGATTACTGGAATCGTTCGACCACATTTTTCCGGCTGGCAGTTCCCCCATTTTAAAAGGATGACCATCATCATCAATTTCAATACAGCCAGATAAATCATGAATGCCTGGTAAGGCTTCATTGCAATAAACAGGATTCCAGAACCACATATCAAACTCCCTCCACTACGATATAACCTACAAACTTTGTTAAATATGAACCTGTGGCGTTAGCACCATTTGTCACGGCCATCGACAAAACTCTCAATGCACTGAGAGACTCGGATGTAAACCCAGGAAACTCCAGTCCATTATCAACCCCCGCATTCAGAGCAAGGCTGATATTAGTGATTGTGGACTTAAAGGTTGTAGGAAAAGGCACCACCTCCCCGGCTGCCGGGGTTGAAATTGTTAAAGGGTTATTGTTTGTAAACTTCATGCCCTGCCGAATGAATCCGTCGCTGTATACCTCGTACCAACCATTTGCATTAGAGCCTTTAGTGACAAGGTATCGTGGTGTTTTCGCCAGTTCCCCTAAACCAAGGT
>NZ_JBMKHA010000064.1:0-1801 GCF_049238365.1 Enterobacter cloacae complex sp. IR53030 | reverse complement strand
TCTCATTAAATAAAGCACGCTAAGCCGGTTGCAGCGGCCGTAGCGGCCTGAACTTGCCCGCGCCGATCTTGGCGCTGCTGCGCCAGAGGTAATCGCCGGTCAGGTTGATGTGCTCCCAGCCGAGCGGCGACAGGTACTGCAACAGGCCGTCATCGACGGCTTGACCGTGGCCACGCAAGGCGTTCGCGGCCCGCTCCAGATAGACCGTGTTCCATAGCACGATGGCCGCCGTCACCAGGTTGAGGCCGCTGGCCCGGTAGCGCTGCTGCTCGAAGCTGCGGTCGCGGATTTCCCCCAGGCGGTTGAAGAACACGGCGCGGGCCAGCGCGTTGCGCGCCTCGCCTTTGTTCAGCCCGGCATGCACGCGGCGGCGCAGCTCGACGCTTTGCAGCCAGTCCAGGATGAACAGTGTGCGCTCGATGCGTCCCAGCTCACGCAGGGCGACGGCCAGGCCGTTCTGGCGCGGGTAGCTGCCAAGCTTCCTGAGCATCAGCGAGGCCGTCGCCGTGCCCTGCTTGATCGAGGTGGCCATCCGCAGGATTTCATCCCAATGGGCGCGGACGTGCTTGATGTTGAGCGTGCCGCCGATCATCGGTTTCAACGCCTCGTAGGTGGCATCGCCCTTCGGGATGTAGAGCTTGGTGTCGCCCAGGTCACGAATGCGCGGGGCGAAGCGGAAGCCCAGCAGGTGCATCAACGCGAAGACGTGGTCCGTGAACCCTGCCGTGTCGGTGTAGTGCTCCTCGATCCGCAGGTCGGATTCGTGATACAGCAGGCCGTCGAGCACGTAGGTCGAGTCGCGCACGCCGACGTTCACGACCTTGGTGTGGAACGGCGCGTACTGGTCGGAGATATGGGTGTAGAACGTCCGCCCTGGGCTGCTGCCGTATTTCGGATTGATGTGGCCGGTGCTCTCGGCCTTGCTGCCGGTGCGGAAGTTCTGGCCGTCCGACGATGACGTGGTGCCGTCGCCCCAATGCTCGGCGAAGGGATGTCGGAACTGCGCGTTGACCAGCTCGGCCAGTGCCGCCCCGTAGGTTTCGTCGCGGATGTGCCAGGCTTGCAGCCAGGCCAGCTTGGCGTAGGTCGTGCCGGGGCACGATTCCGCCATCTTGGTCAGGCCCAGGTTGATCGCGTCGGCGAGGATCGTGGTCAGCAACAGGTTTTTGTCCTTGGCCAGGTCGCCTGACTTCAGGTGGGCGAAGTGCCGGGTGAAGCCCGTCCATTCGTCTACCTCCAGCAGCAATTCGGTGATCTTGACGTGCGGTAGGATCATCGCCGTCTGGTCGATCAGGGCCTGTGCGGTATCGGGCACCGCCGCATCGAGCGGCGTGATCTTCAGGCCCGACTCCGTGATGATGGCGTCCGGCAGCTCGTTGGCCAGCGCCATGCGGTTGACGGTGGCGAGCTGCGTTTCCAGCAGCGTCAGCCGGTCATGCAGGTACTGGTCGCAATCGGTGGCCACGGCCAGCGGCAATTCGCTGGCCTGCTTGAGGCTGGCGAATTTCGCGGGCGGCACCAGGTAGTCCTCGAAGTCCTTGAACTGGCGCGAGCCTTGCACCCAGATGTCGCCGGAGCGCAGCGCGTTCTTCAGCTCCGACAGCGCGCACAGTTCGTAGTAGCGCCGGTCGATGCCGGTGTCGGTCATCACCAGCTTCTGCCAGGGGGAACCGCAGAATTCGGAAAAAATCGTACGCTAAGCTAACGGTGTTCTCGTGACAGCTCTTTGACTAAATAGCTGTTCCGAATAGTAGATCACCGGAGGAAGGGAACTCAGTCCAGTTTGTGCGATCTGATTAGT
>NZ_JBMKHA010000063.1:0-1837 GCF_049238365.1 Enterobacter cloacae complex sp. IR53030 | reverse complement strand
AGTTCAGGGATGATAAGAAGCCGCTGGCGAGCCTGCTGGCCAGCGGTCTGGCGATGGTGAGTCAGGGGACGTCGGTTATTTTGCCGGCAGTAGAAAAAGGGCTGGAAGCCGGTAAGCTGACGGTAGCATGGGTCAAGGGCGTTGGGGCGGCAGCGGGTGGGGGGGCGTCTTTAATGTCGGTGTATTCAGACGTTCTCGCTGTCAAAGCAGAAATAGAAAATAATCGTTTTTTCCTTGTTGGAGTTTTGGGGTTAAAAACATTTGTGGATGTCCTTGTTGTCACAAAATCAGTTGGTCTTCTGCTGGAGGCAATGAATCCAGTCGTAAAAATAATGGGAAAAGTTGAGTTAGCCGCCAAAATGGCATCTGGTGCGGAATATGTTTCTATAAAATTGGCAGACAGATATTTTGGAGTCAGAGTTTTGGCGATTTTAATGACCTGGGAAGCTATGGTGGCGGTAACGTTGTTACAGGTAGTGGTGACCTGGATTTCTGACAACGAGCTTCAGATATGGTGTAAGAAATGCGTATTTGGCACAGCATCTTTCAACCGCAGTGTGGCAGACCAGAATAAAGCTTTGGAAGAAGCAATAAAGGATATCTCATGAATTCAGTTGAAAATCAGCAGGTATGTTCGCGGTTTGTTGAGCCAGAGAAATTAGCAGACCTGCGTACAAAGCGGGAGATTGAGGTGATGAACGGCAGGCCGTGGACGCGGGAGCTTCCCCCTCCGCCGGTATTGCCACCTAATGGTCCTCTGGAGAAAATCTCAGGGAAACTGGAGTCTTTCCGCTATGAGAGATTCAGGGAATATTTTGATGCAGATGCCTACCCGAGCCACTCTGTGCCGGAGATAACTGATGGGCAGCGAGGTACGGCTGCCGCTGCAGCGATTTTTGCAGGCAGCCCCGGGCTCGGTGCTGTCATGATGGCAGAAAGCGAATCTTCGAATAATTCGGCGGAATATGTGCAGGGGATGATTAATGGTCAGCCATTCCGCGGCTGGGTGGGTGTTACCCGTGTTCAGGCTGGCGATGAGGTGGACATGATTGTTGAATGGCAGCATGACCATTATGAAGTCTATGCCATTGCGTTACCGGATGATCGTATAGTTTCGATGTGTCCGAAATGTGATATGGGGCATATTGCACATATGCTCTGGCGAATTAAAAATATGTTTATTCTTACCGCGATAATAATGTTTGTTTGCATGTTTATGTTTATGCTTCATGATGTTTTAAATGACAGGAGAATTTCTGATTATTGGGAGGCATATCAATATTCGTTGTATGTGCTATTCGCTATATCATTAGTTCTCTCTGGGTTGATTGCTTTTTTTGCATATAAGGCTCATGCAAATAATTGTTGCAAGTTAGCTGAGGAAATATTTCAGTTGCTGGGGATGAGGAATGTTGCAATGGTCAATTTAAATAAAATAACAAAAAAGCGTGAGCAACAGCTGAGAAATAAAGGGGGGCACGGCTCGGATGATGTAAGTAAAATTGCTTGCCCCAGTTCTAAATTTATTTATTCAGGGGAGTGGTGGTTTTACTATTAATTAAATGGATTACAGTATTGAATTTTGTCGTTCGCGGTAACACCTGCACAAATTGAAAAAACTGGAGGGGTAATACCACAAATCGCTGTCCACGGTGGTGAAGGGGCTGCGGAAAAATGCCAGCAAACTGGAAGTACAGCTCTTCAGTACGGATGCGTTTATCGTCACGGTGGGAGACAGGGTAAGCCGCATTCTGCGGGTGGACAGGTCAGGCTGATATTTATGATAAGAGCGGGGATACCGTCAGAGACCGTGCACGGGTTAGTGAACGACTACCTT
>NZ_JBMKHA010000062.1:0-1894 GCF_049238365.1 Enterobacter cloacae complex sp. IR53030 | reverse complement strand
CCGTGGGTCGATGTTTGATGTTATGGAGCAGCAACGATGTTACGCAGCAGGGCAGTCGCCCTAAAACAAAGTTAGAAAAGGGAAAGTATGAGCAAGTTATCTGTATTCTTTATATTTTTGTTTTGTAGCATTGCTACCGCAGCAGAGCCTTTGCCAGATTTAAAAATTGAAAAACTTGATGAAGGCGTTTATGTTCATACTTCGTTTGAAGAAGTTAACGGGTGGGGCGTTGTTCCTAAACATGGTTTGGTTGTTCTTGTAGATGCTGAAGCTTATCTAATTGACACTCCATTTACGGCTAAAGATACTGAAAAGTTAGTCACTTGGTTTGTGGAACGTGGCTATAAAATAAAAGGCAGTATTTCCTCTCATTTTCATAGTGACAGCACGGGCGGAATAGAGTGGCTTAATTCTCAATCCATCCCCACGTATGCGTCTGAATTAACTAATGAGCTGCTTAAAAAAGACGGTAAGGTTCAAGCTAAAAATTCATTTGGCGGGGTTAACTATTGGCTAGTTAAAAATAAAATTGAAGTTTTTTATCCAGGCCCAGGACACACTCCAGATAACCTAGTAGTTTGGCTGCCTGAAAGGAAAATATTATTCGGTGGTTGTTTTATTAAACCGTACGGTCTAGGTAATTTGGGTGACGCAAATTTAGAAGCTTGGCCAAAGTCCGCTAAATTATTAATATCCAAATATGGTAAGGCAAAACTGGTTGTTCCAAGTCACAGTGAAGCTGGAGACGCATCACTCTTGAAACTTACATTAGAGCAGGCGGTTAAAGGGTTAAACGAAAGTAAAAAACCATCAAAACTAAGCAACTAAATTTCTAACAAGTCGTTGCAGCATCGTGCGCTGCGCGCACTGGACAGTTTTTAAGTCGCGGTTTTATGGTTTTGCTTCGCAAAAATATTCCATAAAACCACAACTTAAAAACTGCCGCTGAACTCGGCGTTAGATGCTTTGCTGTGCGCACAAATTTCGGCCAGCAACAAGACTGTTTTTTTTCTTAAATCGAACCTAAAATTTATTCGCGGAACTCCATGGATAAATATTTTGAAAAATTGGTTATTTCTGGCTACGTCCATTATTTTTGAGGTCATTGCAACCTCTGCGCTCAAGTCTAGTGAGGGCTTTACTAGGTTAGTACCGTCTTTTATCGTCGTAGCGGGATACGCTGCTGCTTTTTATTTCCTGTCGCTGACACTCAAATCGATTCCTGTTGGAATCGCCTACGCAGTTTGGTCGGGCCTCGGGATCGTCTTGGTCACTGCGATTGCATGGGTTTTGCATGGTCAAAAACTAGATATGTGGGGATTTGTTGGTGTCGGCTTCATTATCAGCGGCGTTGCTGTGCTCAACTTGCTATCTAAGGCAAGTGTTCACTAAAACGGTCGCATCTAACCATTCCGTCGAGAGGGACCGCCCACAAGCTGCGCTTGCGGGTTCCCTTCGCGGCTTCGCCGCTACGGCGGCCCCTCACGTCAAACGTTAGGCATCACAAAGTACAGCATCGTGACCAACAGCAACGATTCCGTCACACTGCGCCTCATGACTGAGCATGACCTTGCGATGCTCTATGAGTGGCTAAATCGATCTCATATCGTCGAGTGGTGGGGCGGAGAAGAAGCACGCCCGACACTTGCTGACGTACAGGAACAGTACTTGCCAAGCGTTTTAGCGCAAGAGTCCGTCACTCCATACATTGCAATGCTGAATGGAGAGCCGATTGGGTATGCCCAGTCGTACGTTGCTCTTGGAAGCGGGGACGGATGGTGGGAAGAAGAAACCGATCCAGGAGTACGCGGAATAGACCAGTCACTGGCGAATGCATCACAACTGGGCAAAGGCTTGGGAACCAAGCTGGTTCGAGCTCTGGTTGAGTTGCTGT
>NZ_JBMKHA010000061.1:0-2144 GCF_049238365.1 Enterobacter cloacae complex sp. IR53030 | reverse complement strand
GATCCGCGAAATTTTAATCAGCGAGTCAGCTTGGGAAGAAATGACCTGCTTATTCGCACCTTCCCTAACTTTGCAACAGTGCCTTATTGAGTGGTTCAGATTGGTTTTGTTCGATATAACATGGCAGATGTAAATAGGATACTCTATTTCTGCCATTTTTCTTGGCGTGATACATCGCATGATCAGCATCACGCTGTATATCTGTAATCGTTTTGTGATGAGCCATTTTTGTGGCAACCCCTATACTTGCGGTAACCTTTATCTCGTTATCTTCAGTTATACTGGGATTTAATATCTCAATGTTGGCGCATAATTTTTCTGCGAATTTTATAGCACCTGCACTGTCTGTTTCTGGCAGGAATATTGAAAATTCATCACCACCAACTCTGCCAATCACATCACTTTTTCTGCACGTGTTTATTATGCAATTTGATGTGGCTTTGATAACAAGATCTCCGGCATCGTGTCCGAAAGTGTCATTGATGTTTTTGAAATGATCTAGATCGACAAAGAGAACAGAGAATGTCGCATCATTACGCTTGGCTAGGTTTATCATTTTCTCACATGTTTGATGATAAGCCCGAGCATTTAATACTCCCGTTAGTGGGTCATTATTTGCCAAAAATTGCAGTTGTTTATTAGCTTCAATAAGTTCTTTTTCAATATTTTTTCGTTGAGTAATATCCGTCAAACTGACCATTTCGCCAACAGTAAAACCAGCGCTGTCTCGGATAGGTTTAACTGATACATAATACGTTTTATCAATTATTTGTATTTCATGGTCAGGTACGTCTAATCCTGCATCAAATATCCGGAAATCACGCTCAATATATTCTCCGATTTTTTCACAAAAATCCGTAACTTTTCTCCCTTTAACATCGCTATTATTAAGACTATAAATCATACGCCACTCTTGATTAACAGCAACTTCTCGGCCTTCTCTGTCGATTAATGCCATTGCAACAGGCATTGTATCAAAAAGCGCCTCAAGAGTGATAGATGTATGCTCTAGGTCGAACTCCTTGTTCATATATAACCTCTAGGGAGGGTGCGAATAAGTACCCTCCGCAACGAAAATGAAACTTTTAGTCAATTAAATTCAATCACTTACATAGGCGTTTTTTTGCGTTTGGTGACTTATTCGCACCTTCCATAGAACTACTTTAATATGAGGTTCGGCGTTTTTCAAGATAGTTGTCGCGCAAAGCTGTTCCTGATTACCCACAGGGCTGACGCATCAGTGTTTATACTTTGAACAACCCCATACATTCGAACAAATATTGTTCATTCAGACAGCAGAGCCTGCGCTTGTTGGCCATGCTCAGATTACGTGACTTGTTTTGCTTCAGTATGTTCAGTATCCACTGCCTGATGACCGCTAAGTTTTCCCCAGCGAAGCCCGCTCTGGCCTGAAGTTGATCCTCTCCGAACGCAATATCTAAAGTCCAGTGCAGCAGATTTTCTACCGACCAGTGCGCTCGGGTTGCCTTCAGCGCTGAGGTGGCATCCAACGCTCGGCTACTTATATAAAATCTCACGAAATCATAGCCTTTGCCATTTTCAATTCGCTCAGCCTGCACGGCTATGATCGTCTTCGCTTTCCACTGCTGGCAAACTGGCATGCTTTCATCAACCACCAGAACCCAACAACGTCGATGCTCTTTTCGCCCATGTTCTGAGTCAAATTGTTCAGTAAAGCCGTGCCCCGAAACATCGGTTTCATTCTTATCCCAATACGCTTGGAACTGTTCTTTTACTTCAGTATTGAGGTTAGGTTGGTTGTCTTTCACTGCAAGCAGGTAATCACCCGACTTTTTGAGGATGGTGTCGGCGATTTTTACCTGTGTACCCATCGCATCAATACTGACCAAACACCCTTTTAATTCAAGAAGTTGGAGTAGCTCAGGTATTGCCGTGATCTCGTTAGATTTGTCAGCGACTTTTTGCTGGCCAACACACATTCCCAGCTCAGTTGACCAGACATTGACCATATGAACAACGTTGGCTCCTCGCCCTTTAGCGGTAGCACGAAGAGCTTTACCATCAACCGCTAGTTGGCCAACCAGTTTTTCAGGCACTGTTGCAAATAGTCGGTGGTGATAAACTTATCATCCCCTTTTGCTGATGGAGCTGCACATGAACCC
>NZ_JBMKHA010000060.1:0-2392 GCF_049238365.1 Enterobacter cloacae complex sp. IR53030 | reverse complement strand
GGGTTCATGTGCAGCTCCATCAGCAAAAGGGGATGATAAGTTTATCACCACCGACTATTTGCAACAGTGCCAATTTTTGTACGTTGAGCACATTATTCAACCAATTCGGATACGTAAGTGATTGATTTATCGTCAGTGGCTATCGCTTTTAGGTTGTCGCTCTTGCTGTATCGCATTTAGGTTATCCGATTAAGACAAAATCCCCTGAAAACGCTGTATAGCGCGGGAGTACACCCTATTGCTATAGGTAAGTCTGTTCAAAAAACAGGCTTACCGAATGGAAGGGACTTCCCCTGATTATGCGCCTGATTAACTCTTGTGCAATCATGGGGTACACATCGTCCCGGAGGAATTCGTTATGACTATCACGACTGTCGGTATCGATCTTGCTAAAAATGTGTTTGCTGTTCACGGTGTTGATCAAAATGGTAGAACTGTTCTGGTTAAGCCTAAAGTATCGCGTGCTGCACTTCCTGAGTTAATTGCAAGTTTGCCTCCCTGTGTTATCGGGATGGAAGCATGCTCCGGGGCTCACTACTGGGCAAGATTGTTTCGGCAGTATGGTCATGAGCCACGTCTGATGGCTGCTAAGTTTGTATCGCCTTATCGTATGGCCGGAAAATCAGGAAAAAATGATGCAGCTGATGCTCAGGCTATCTGTGAAGCTGTTCGTCGTCCGCATATGCGGTTCGTACCAGTGAAAGACGAAAGCCAGCAGGCCATGCAGTGTTTACATCGTACCCGTCAGGGTTTTATCGAAGAGAAAACAGCAACGTATAATCGTCTGCGAGGATTGATATCTGAATTCGGTGTCATCGCGCCACAAAGTGCTGATGCCCTGCGCCACATGGTTTCTGTGCAGAAGAGCTCTTTACCGCTTCAGGTTCAGCAATGTGTTGATGATTTGATGGAACACGTTGATCGCATTGAAGCTAACATCACTGAATATGACCGAATTTTGTCCCACATAGCCAAAACAGATCATCGCAGTCAGCGGCTGATGGAGCTAAAGGGCGTTGGTCCCACAACGGCCTGTGCACTGGTCGCCAGTATCGGTAATGCACATGATTTTAAAAATGGACGTCAACTGGCAGCCTGGCTGGGGCTGACGCCATCACAATACAGCAGCGGGGGAAAGTCGAAACTCGGCAGGATCACAAAAGCCGGTGATTCGTATCTGCGAACGCTTCTGGTTCAGGGGGCTCGTTCAGTGCTTATTGGCGCCGGGAAAAGGACTGACTCATTCAGCCGTTGGGTTTGTATGTTGGTTGAGCGCAGAGGGTACTGGCGGGCTGTTGTGGCCATCGCCGCCAAAAATGCGCGGCTGTGTTGGGCATCACTACATTACGGTGATGATTTCCGGCTGTACTCAGTCAACTAAAGCTCGAAGCTGTATAACCATCTGACCTGCAATTCGTTGATGATAAAGGGTTAGACCCCGTGAGGCCTATCTGGCTATTGTACAGGATATACGTATCCGCTAAGGAAGGTGCGAATAAGTCACCAAACGCAAAAAAACGCCTATGTAAGTGATTGAATTTAATTGACTAAAAGTTTCATTTTCGTTGCGGAGGGTACTTATTCGCACCCTCCCTAAACGAACAAGAACCTCACGCGCGTCTTTCATCAGGGCCCGAATCGATGACGATTCATCATGGCCGTTTATAGTACCGCAGTCTCTCCCCTTTATTTTTACTGAAGAGCAGACAGAAACCATAAATACCGGCTTTGACATGCCGGGGAAGTCCTTATAGTCCTTATAGTACAAAAATTTCCGATCTCCAAACTGCCCCCTATAAAGCAGGGAACGGTAACAGCATCACTGATGATGAAAAAGCTGGCCAGCTATCCGAAACAGAATGGTCTGGCAAAGGCTCTGAGGGAGATTGGCCGCATCGAAAGGTCATTGTTTATGCTGGACTGGTTCCGGGATCCTTCCCTACGTCGACGAGTACAGGCAGGGTTGAATAAAGGTGAGGCCCGCAATGCCCTTGTTCGAGCAGTCTTTATGCACCGACTGGGGGAAATCAGAGACCGTGGACTGGAAAACCAGAGCTACCGGGCCAGTGGGCTGACATTGCTGACTGCGGCGATCTCACTGTGGAATACGATATATATAGAAAGAGCCCTTGATGCTCTGAAGCGAAAAGGGATTCAGGTAAATGAACAGCTTATTGCTCATCTGTCCCCGTTGGGATGGGAGCACATAAATCTGAGTGGGGATTACGTCTGGCGAACAAATCTCAAGCTGGGACAGGGTAAATACCGCTCATTACGCTCAATGGATAGTAGTTTGTACAAAAAACAGGCTTAACGTAGGATATTTAATGAGATGGTCACTCCCTCCTTCCCGGTACTATGCTGAGGACAGGCTTTCATTCGGAGAACTATC
>NZ_JBMKHA010000059.1:0-2628 GCF_049238365.1 Enterobacter cloacae complex sp. IR53030 | reverse complement strand
GATGCCTAACCCTTCCATCGAGGGGGACGTCCAAGGGCTGGCGCCCTTGGCCGCCCCTCATGTCAAACGTTGGGCGAACCCGGAGCCTCATTAATTGTTAGCCGTTAAAATTAAGCCCTTTACCAAACCAATACTTATTATGAAAAACACAATACATATCAACTTCGCTATTTTTTTAATAATTGCAAATATTATCTACAGCAGCGCCAGTGCATCAACAGATATCTCTACTGTTGCATCTCCATTATTTGAAGGAACTGAAGGTTGTTTTTTACTTTACGATGCATCCACAAACGCTGAAATTGCTCAATTCAATAAAGCAAAGTGTGCAACGCAAATGGCACCAGATTCAACTTTCAAGATCGCATTATCACTTATGGCATTTGATGCGGAAATAATAGATCAGAAAACCATATTCAAATGGGATAAAACCCCCAAAGGAATGGAGATCTGGAACAGCAATCATACACCAAAGACGTGGATGCAATTTTCTGTTGTTTGGGTTTCGCAAGAAATAACCCAAAAAATTGGATTAAATAAAATCAAGAATTATCTCAAAGATTTTGATTATGGAAATCAAGACTTCTCTGGAGATAAAGAAAGAAACAACGGATTAACAGAAGCATGGCTCGAAAGTAGCTTAAAAATTTCACCAGAAGAACAAATTCAATTCCTGCGTAAAATTATTAATCACAATCTCCCAGTTAAAAACTCAGCCATAGAAAACACCATAGAGAACATGTATCTACAAGATCTGGATAATAGTACAAAACTGTATGGGAAAACTGGTGCAGGATTCACAGCAAATAGAACCTTACAAAACGGATGGTTTGAAGGGTTTATTATAAGCAAATCAGGACATAAATATGTTTTTGTGTCCGCACTTACAGGAAACTTGGGGTCGAATTTAACATCAAGCATAAAAGCCAAGAAAAATGCGATCACCATTCTAAACACACTAAATTTATAAAAAATCTAATGGCAAAATCGCCCAACCCTTCAATCAAGTCGGGACGGCCAAAAGCAAGCTTTTGGCTCCCCTCGCTGGCGCTCGGCGCCCCTTATTTCAAACGTTAGACGGCAAAGTCACAGACCGCGGGATCTCTTATGACCAACTACTTTGATAGCCCCTTCAAAGGCAAGCTGCTTTCTGAGCAAGTGAAGAACCCCAATATCAAAGTTGGGCGGTACAGCTATTACTCTGGCTACTATCATGGGCACTCATTCGATGACTGCGCACGGTATCTGTTTCCGGACCGTGATGACGTTGATAAGTTGATCATCGGTAGTTTCTGCTCTATCGGGAGTGGGGCTTCCTTTATCATGGCTGGCAATCAGGGGCATCGGTACGACTGGGCATCATCTTTCCCGTTCTTTTATATGCAGGAAGAACCTGCATTCTCAAGCGCACTCGATGCCTTCCAAAAAGCAGGTAATACTGTCATTGGCAATGACGTTTGGATCGGCTCTGAGGCAATGGTCATGCCCGGAATCAAGATCGGGCACGGTGCGGTGATAGGCAGCCGCTCGTTGGTGACAAAAGATGTGGAGCCTTACGCTATCGTTGGCGGCAATCCCGCTAAGAAGATTAAGAAACGCTTCACCGATGAGGAAATTTCATTGCTTCTGGAGATGGAGTGGTGGAATTGGTCACTGGAGAAGATCAAAGCGGCAATGCCCATGCTGTGCTCGTCTAATATTGTTGGCCTGCACAAGTATTGGCTCGAGTTTGCCGTCTAACAATTCAATCAAGCCGATGCCGCTTCGCGGCACGGCTTATTTCAGGCGTTATGCAGCCAAATCCCAACAATTAAGGGTCTTAAAATGGTAAAAGATTGGATTCCCATCTCTCATGATAATTACAAGCAGGTGCAAGGACCGTTCTATCATGGAACCAAAGCCAATTTGGCGATTGGTGACTTGCTAACCACAGGGTTCATCTCTCATTTCGAGGACGGTCGTATTCTTAAGCACATCTACTTTTCAGCCTTGATGGAGCCAGCAGTTTGGGGAGCTGAACTTGCTATGTCACTGTCTGGCCTCGAGGGTCGCGGCTACATATACATAGTTGAGCCAACAGGACCGTTCGAAGACGATCCGAATCTTACGAACAAAAGATTTCCCGGTAATCCAACACAGTCCTATAGAACCTGCGAACCCTTGAGAATTGTTGGCGTTGTTGAAGACTGGGAGGGGCATCCTGTTGAATTAATAAGGGGAATGTTGGATTCGTTGGAGGACTTAAAGCGCCGTGGTTTACACGTCATTGAAGACTAGTCCTTTGCATAACAAAGCCATCAAACCGGACGCCAGAGATTCCGCGCCTGTTGCGCATGGCTTCGCCATTTTATGCGCAATAGGCGCGCCACCCTGTCGCCGTTTATGGCGGCGTTAGATGCACTAAGCACATAATTGCTCACAGCCAAACTATCAGGTCAAGTCTGCTTTTATTATTTTTAAGCGTGCATAATAAGCCCTACACAAATTGGGAGATATATCATGAAAGGCTGGCTTTTTCTTGTTATCGCAATAGTTGGCGAAGTAATCGCAACATCCGCATTAAAATCTAGCGAGGGCTTTACTAAGCTTGCCCCTTCCGCCGTTGTCATAATCGGTTATGGCATCGCA
>NZ_JBMKHA010000058.1:0-3635 GCF_049238365.1 Enterobacter cloacae complex sp. IR53030 | reverse complement strand
ATCCCAGGCGTTTCCCCCTGGTAGCTCCCTCGTGCGCTCTCCTGTTCCTGCCTTTCGGTTTACCGGTGTCACTCCGCTGTTATGGCCGCGTTTATCTCATTCCACGCCTGACACTCAGTTCCGGGAAGGCAGTTCGCTCCAAGCTGGACTGTATGCACGAACCCCCCGTTCAGTCCGACTGCTGCGCCTGTTCCGGTAACTATCGACTTGAGTCCAACCCGGAAAGACACGACAAAACGCCACTGGCAGCAGCCATTGGTATCTGGTTTACGGAGCGGAGAGGCGTGTACAAGCATACACAGAGTTCTTGAAGTGTTGACCTGACTACGGCTACACTGGAAGGACAGATTTGGTCACTGCGCTCCGTTTAAGCCAGTTACCACGGTTCAGAAACTTGCCGGTTTCCTGAACCTTCGAAAAACCACCTTGCCGGGTGGTTTTTTCGTTTCAGAGATGGAAGATACGCCTTTCAAAGCGCCATCGTCAAGAAACGCAGTAGCTAGAAAAAATCGTCCTCTAACTCAAAATCAGGCATTACGCCTTTTTTATAATCAGGTGAAATGACTTTTCTATATAAGTTGAACACCCGCTTTTTCTTGTAAAAGAAATCATCCAAATGCTCACCAAACAAATAATCAACATCGATATTCTTATTATTATTCTTAAAAGAGTCTAACCTTTTTAAATCTTTGTTGTACACATTCCCTGTAACCCACAAATAATGGTGGATATTCTTTTTTTCTAAATTATTTATTTTATAGTAAGAGTTTATAATTGGAACCCTTTCTTTCATCCAACGCGTAAGTTCAGTTGAAGGTAAGACCTTAACATTTTTGCACTCTATTATATAAATATCGTCACTACTCTCCAATACAACATCAGCTTCTGCATGCTTACCATTTATCTTATACTCTCTATTAATGTAAATATTACCAAGGCCATAAAAATTAGAAATTTGCGAGGATACAAAAAGCTCAAAAATATACCCTCTCAAATTGCCATTCTCTCCAGAAACAAACTCCAGATCTTTAACCATCTGAAGCAACTCATCTGGATGCTTTTCAATGGACAAAGAACCCTGAACCACCCTCGACAACCTGGTTAAGCTTTCATCAACTTTATTACCAAACGCATTTGCTATAGTTACAGCCAGAACCCCCTCACTTCTCAACTTATTGAAGGCTATTTTGCCGAAACGCCTTGCGAAAATAACAAACATTATCCTCTGACTCGCTCGAGAAGACTTGGTCATCTGGACTTTTCTTATGAATGTTTCTGCTGCAGCGGTAGTAATTTCATCACGATTAAAGCCGAGAGAAAAATCACAGGCAACGAAACCAGGCATCAGTTTTCCGCCGACATATTCAGCGAGAGGGGAAACGTAACTTGGAGCGGTCATATCCCATTCAAAAGAGCCTACAACTGGATTTCCCTCCCCAGCATATTTTGTTTTTATCTGATTAAAAGCGACTAGGCCTAAATTCCTCAACCAAGCTTTAACAAGCTCCAATATTGGTTTGTCAAAAAAGGATTCGCAATTTGCCATTGTTCTAATATTAACATCGTTGGCTATGTTGTTATTTATCAGTACGCAATCACCAACTCCATCAATATACACGGCTCTAAGTATTTTTGCCGAAAGTAGATTTCTTAGAACTGTTTCATAACTTAAATGTTTAGCTTGTTTTATAGGAGATCCAGACACAATCCCAAAATCTTTCACCTTCAAATAACCGCCATTATTTATTACGGCAAGTATCGCGTGTGAGTAAGTTGAGTTTGCTTCGTACATGCACTTTTCGAGAGCTCGCCAAAATTTGAAACTGCCAAAATCATCTTTTAGATAAATGAATCTCCTGTTATGGCTGAATTTCAAAAATGGCAGCTTACCTATGTCCGTGCTTCGCGAGATCATTTTACGTATCGCTTCAGGGGACATTGAGGGATGTTGCCACTGAATTCTCTCTGCAAGATCCGAAGAGATGCATGGCCCGCTCATTTCAAGCACCTGTCTAACAACACTTTTTTTCATATCCTCACCTTATTTCTGTCACACTACGCTATTTATAATATTACACTACGTGTAATAGGGCGCAGTCTTTTAAAAAAAAGTGACTATAAAAAATAATTAAAAATCAGATGGTTAATTACTTACTTTAAATTGAGCACAAAGAAATATCGTCTTTATAATTATTTAATCCTTTTAAATCATAAAGATAGTATTGTGACATTTTTTTATCGAACTATCAGCTACTCCATTTACCATAACATCCGTTGCGTGCACCGCCTGAGAGGCTCTCAGGGCGTTTCTGACGGGAAACCGGTAAAACAGGCAACAAACCACCCGAAAACCCGCCAGAAACGCGCAGGCTCTGTTTTTACGGCATGCATGAGTATGCGCGCAAGTGCATAGTGCGGAAATTCACGCCATTCAGCCGGGGTAAGTCCTGTTTCCGGCGTTCTTCCCACCCGAAAACGGTGAACGGGGACGCAATTTATTGCGTGGCCGTGAGGCGTTGGCAAGAACATCAAGCATGAAGATAAGGGGGTCGGATGTACGAATGGTTCAGAGAACTGTTCTGACGTAATTCAGTAGTAATTCAGTAGTAAATCAGTAGTAGATAAGTAGTCATCCTCCTCCGATTTGTAGTAAATCAGTAGTAAATCAGTAGTGTTTCTGTAGTCCCCCCTCCGGTTTGTAGTAAATCAGTAGTAAATCAGTAGTGACGCTGTAGTTTATTAGTAGTCAGGAGGAATAAGCTGTTCATACAAGTATGAACGAGCTAGTTATGGACGCTTTTTTTTCACAGATCTCCTCAGAATAGGCAAAGCTCAGCCCGGTAAGGAGATGATTCTTTATCCCTTAAATGGCCATACACCATACGCAACCGCGATTTTCATCGCAATTGCATGAATTAAAAGGTAAAAACTGAAGTTCCCGTTTATTTATGTAATACGCAACGTATTACAACCACCTGTAATCACATGAAAATAAAGAAATAAGATGTAATACCGGCGTATTACACGTACGCGGGTAAGCGAAAAAGCTATAACGCTTCCCGGCCGACAGGCGGCCCAAAATCCACCGGGGCGTGCAGGTTCTCTTCAGTAACCTTCGCCATTAAATCAAAAAGGTCATATTCGCCGGGAAGCTGCGTATCAGTCGCATCCCGTTGTTCATCATATTCAGATGGCATGGGGTGATATCCAGTAGCTAAGGGGTTGTTAGCGGGTTTCGGAGCGCAGCCCTGAACCAGTCACGTAGCGCTAGCGGAGTCTAAACTAGCTGAATATGTTACGACGGGGTCGGGGTTCAGGAAAGTGCTTCATGTGACAGGGGAAAATGCAGCTACAGGGCGTACGGGAGAAAATGGGGGTTACTGTGATATGACGCCTCCTCGCTCACTCGGTCGCTGCCGCTCCTGCCGTTCGGCTGCGGCGGGCGTTAGCTGCACACGGATAAGAGCAAAAGCATGTGGCATGACAAACAGGGCAGGAAAAGGACGCGGCGCTGCCGTTTTTCCATAGGCTCCGCCCCCCTGACAAGCATCACGAAATCTGACACTCAAATCAGTGGTGGCGAAACCCGACAGGACTATAAAGATCCCAGGCGTTTCCCCCTGGTAGCTCCCTCG
>NZ_JBMKHA010000057.1:0-3768 GCF_049238365.1 Enterobacter cloacae complex sp. IR53030 | reverse complement strand
AAGCCTGTCCTCAGCATAGTACCGGGAAGGAGGGAGTGACCATCTCATTAAATAAAGCACGCTAAGCCGGTGGCAGCGGTCGCAATGGCCTAAACTTCCCCGCACCGACCTTGGCGCTGCTGCGCCATAGGTAATCGCCGGTCAGGTTGATGTGCTCCCACCCCAGCGGCGACAGATATTGCAACAATGTGTCGTCCAGCGCCGTGCCGTTGCCACGCAAAGCACTGGTGGCACGCTCCAGATATACCGTGTTCCACAACACGATGGCCGCCGTCACCAGATTGAGGCCGCTGGCCCGGTAGCGCTGCTGCTCAAAACTGCGGTCGCGGATTTCACCCAATCGGTAGAAGAAGACCGCCCTGGCCAGCGCGTTGCGCGCCTCGCCCTTATTCAGCCCCGCATGGACGCGGCGGCGCAGCTCCACGCTTTGCAGCCAATCCAAAATGAACAGCGTGCGCTCGATGCGCCCCAGCTCGCGCAACGCCACGGCCAAGCCGTTCTGGCGCGGGTAGCTGCCGAGTTTGCGCAGCATCAGCGAAGCCGTTACCGTGCCTTGCTTGATGGAGGTGGCCAGCCGCAGAATTTCATCCCAATGGGCGCGTATTTGCTTGATGTTCAGCCTGTCGCTGCTAATCATCGGCTTGAGCGCGTCATAGGCGGCATCGCCCTTGGGGATGAATAGCTTGGTTTCGCCCAAGTCACGGATACGCGGCGCGAAGCGAAATCCCAGCAAATGCATCAAGCCAAACACGTGATCGGTGAAGCCTGCCGTGTCGGTGTAGTGTTCCTCGATGCGCAAGTCCGACTCGTGGTACAGCAGGCCATCAAGCACGTAAGTTGAATCACGAATGCCCACGTTGACCACCTTGGCACTGAAGGGCGCGTACTGGTCGGAGATATGGGTGTAGAAAGTCCGTCCTGGACTGCTTCCATACTTCGGGTTGATATGACCAGTGCTTTCTGCTTTGCTGCCGGTTCTGAAGTTCTGGCCGTCCGACGATGACGTGGTGCCGTCACCCCAGTTGCCGGCGAAGGGTTGCCGAAACTGCGCATTCACCAGCTCGGCCAGCGCCGTCGAATAGGTTTCATCGCGGATGTGCCAGGCTTGCAGCCAAGACAGCTTGGCGTAGGTGGTGCCAGGGCAGGACTCGGCCATTTTGGTCAGACCCAGGTTGATCGCGTCGGCCAGGATCGTCGTCAACAGCAAGGTTTTGTCCTTGGCCGTGTCGCTGGTCTTCAGGTGTGTGAAGTGGCGGGTGAAGCCCGTCCATTCATCGACCTCCATCAGCAACTCGGTGATTTTGAGGTGCGGCAGCAGCATAGCTGTCTGGTCGATCATGGCTTGCGCGGCGTCTGGTACTGCCGCGTCCAGCGGCGTGATCTTCAGGCCTGACGCGGTGGTGATGATGGCATCCGGTAAGTCGTTGGCCGCAGCCATGCGGTTGACTGTGGCGAGTTGCGCCTCCAACAATTCCAACCGGTCATGCAGGTATTGGTCGCAGTCGGTGGCCACTGCCAGCGGCAATTCGCTGGCCAGCTTCAAAGTGGCGAACTTCTCGACCGGCACCAGGTATTCGTCGAAGTCCTTGAACTGGCGAGAACCCTGCACCCAGACATCACCGGAGCGCAGCGCGTTCTTCAGCTCCGACAGGGCGCATAACTCGTAGTAACGCCGGTCGATGCCGTCGTCGGTCAGAACCAGCTTTGCCCAGCGCGGCTTGATGAATGCGGTTGGCGCATCGGCGGGCACCTTGCGCGCGCTGTCGCTGTTCATGCCGCGCAGCATGTCGATGGCATCGAGCACACCCTTGGCGGCGGGCGCAGCCCGCAATTTGAGCACGCCCAGGAACTGCGGCGCGTAGCGGCGTAGCGTGGCATAGCTTTCACCGATGTGGTGCAGGAAATCAAAGTCGGCAGGCCGCGCCAATGTTTGCGCTTCGGTGACGCTGGCGGCGAAGGTGTCCCAGGGCATAACGGCCTCGATGGCGGCGAACGGATCGCTGCCGCTTTGCTTGGCCTCAATCAACGCTTGACCGATGCGCCCATACATCCGCACCTTGTCGTTGATCGCCTTGCCGGAAGCCTGGAACTGCTGCTGATGCTTGTTCTTGGCCGCGTTGAACAGCTTGCCGATGATGCGATCGTGAAGGTCGATGATTTCATCGGTGACGGTGGCCATGCCTTCGATGGCCAGCGCTACCAGCGTGGCATAGCGTCGTTGCACCTCGAACTTTGCCAGATCAGCAGGCGTCATCTGGCCACCTTCACGAGCGATTTTGAGCAGGCGGTTCTGGTGAACCTGCCGCTCGATGCCTGCGGGCAGATCAAGTGCTTGCCAGGATTTCAGGCGCTCAATATGTTCGAGCATGTGGCGAGAGTTCGGTTTGGCAGGCGACTGGCGCAGCCATGCCAGCCACGTCACTTTACTGCCGTCCTTGCGCTTGAGAAGTTCGTCCAGGCGCTGACGGTGGGGTGATAACAAAGAATCGGTCAGCGCCGCGTAAATGCGTCGGTTGGCACGGGTGATGGCCTCGGCGCTTGCGCGCTCGATGGCATTCATGGCGGGCAGGATAATGCTCTGCCGCCGCAGATTCTCGACAAGTGCGCTCGCCAGCACGATGCCTTTGTCGGTCTGCAAGGCCAGCTCGGTCAATGTATGCACGGCTTGCCGATAGTGGCTCATGGTGAAGGGCTTGAACCCAAAAACCGTTTGCAGCTCGACCAAGTGCTCCCGCCGTGTCTGTTCGCGCTGGCCGTACTCGCTCCAACTTTCCACTGGCATCTTGAGTTGCGCGGCCACCATGCGCAACAGGGGCGGAAACGGAGGCTCATCGACGCCCAAAAAGGTGCCAGGGAATCGCAAGTAGCAAAGCTGCACAGCGAAGCCCAATCGATTCGCGGCGCCGCGACGCTGACGGATCACCGACAGGTCGGTTTCGTTGAACGTGTAGTGCCGTATCAGTTCGTCTTTGGCATCTGGCAGTGCCAGCAGGCTTTCGCGCTCGGTGGCGGACAGGATTGAGCGGCGTGGCATGGTCAGTCTTCCCGCAGGTACTGGTACAAGGTTTCGCGGCTGATGCCGAAGTCACGGGCCACCAAGGTTTTTTGGTCGCCTGCCGCAACTCGCCGTTTCAACTCGGCAATTTGTTCGCTGTTCAGCGATTTCTTTCGTCCCCGGTAGGCACCGCGCTGCTTGGCCAGCACGATTCCCTCGCGCTGACGTTCGCGGATCAGGGCGCGCTCGAACTCAGCGAAGGCTCCCATGACCGACAGCATCAGATTGGCCATCGGTGAGTCCTCGCCGGTGAACTTCAGCCCTTCTTTGACGAACTCCATGCGCACGCCCCGTTGTGTCAGCCCTTGGACGATGCGGCGCAGGTCATCAAGGTTGCGTGCCAGCCTGTCCATGCTATGCACCACCACGGTGTCGCCCTCGCGGACGAAGGCCAGCAGCCTTTCCAGCTCGGGACGCTGGGTGTCCTTGCCAGAAGCCTTGTCGGTGAACACCCGCGCCACCTGAACACCCTCCAATTGCCGTTCCGGGTTCTGGTCGAAGCTGCTGACGCGGACATAGCCGATGCGTTGACCTTGCAAGATGCCTCCAAAGGCAAAAGTGTCAGGATGAAATCTGTTACCTTTGACGGAATATGTCAATCAATAGGAAATTTAACTCTATTCTGACATCGTTTGCACATGGTGTCGTTTTCAGAAGACGGCTGCACTGAACGTCAGAAGCCGACTGCACTATAGCAGCGGAGGGGTTGGATC
>NZ_JBMKHA010000056.1:0-4928 GCF_049238365.1 Enterobacter cloacae complex sp. IR53030 | reverse complement strand
CTGCTCGCGGGTATACAGGTGTGTGGATCCGGCACCAGTGCCGGATTATGTGACATGTAAGCCACTGAAAAATAGCGATAGCCACAATCCGGCGATATGACAGTGCCGGTACCGACACCTGGAGGTGTGCTAAATGTGTGATACTTTTCGGGGTAAATGTAAATCTCCTGAAATATTTAAGATTATATTACTGATATAGAAGACAAAATCTGCAAGACGAAGTCTTGCGTGGGGTGTGATGTTTTGACCCTGAAGACACAGAGCGGCGATCAGGCTGTGTGGACAGCCTGAAAAAACAGGTTTGGGCTAAGTCATTCAATAAATCAGACA
Organism: Enterobacter cloacae complex sp. IR53030; assembly: GCF_049238365.1. NCBI lineage: Bacteria > Pseudomonadati > Pseudomonadota > Gammaproteobacteria > Enterobacterales > Enterobacteriaceae > Enterobacter > Enterobacter cloacae complex sp. IR53030. The sequence continues at coordinate 4,598 of NZ_JBMKHA010000056.1, read as the reverse complement.
AGCCTCGCCGGCTACTGAGGCGTTCTCAGCGTTTCCAGAACTTCCACCAGGGTGAGTCCCCGGTATGCCTGTGCTCGATCAGCAGCATCGCTTGTTTGAGGCTATCGATGTGTGAATCCTTGGCGGAAACTAACGTTTTCAGGTGTTCCACTTCCTGCCGCAGCTGTGCAATAACCTGTTCACTCTGCGCGGAAATACCTGTATCAGAGTGTTCAGAAACCTGTGCAGCTCCCTGTTCAGACGGGCGATGCTCAAGAGGGCCAAAAACACGGATAAGTTCCGAAACATCGACCATTCTGGCGTTCCTTGCACCATGACAGGTGGACAGTTCACCTGTTTTAATCAACCTGTGCAACGTTGTCCGACTCTTCCCGGTCAGCCGTGCGGCCTCACTGATCGATATCTTGGCCATTAACCTGCATCCTGTAGAGCATTTAACCGCCCATAGAGAGTCCTGCAGAGCATCTCTGCATCCTCATGGAGTTTTTCACACATGTCCGCTTCCATGTCGAGGTTGAGCTCATTCAGCTTCTCCAACAACAAAAGGGACTGCCCTTGGATGAACTTCGCCATATTAAGCGCGGTTTTCTCTTGTTTCGTCATTAGCAGGCCTCAGTACGTACGTGCTTAATGTGGGGACTTGCTCCATTCTGCTTCCTCGCCCGTTCGCTCGCAAGGCTCGGTCACGGGTCTGCGGCGAGCAGTACAGACTGTCAAGGTTACCCACAAATTCAGTGGATAACCTGCAGGGAAAGGTGTGAGGGAAAAGTAAGGCTGCGGCGAAGCCGTTTTTCCATAGGCTTCGCCCCCCTGATAAGCATCACAGAATCGGACGCTCAAATCAGTGGTGGCGAAACCCGACAGGACTATAAAGATCCCAGGCGTTTCCCCCTGGTAGCTCCCTCGTGCGCTCTCCTGTTCCTGCCTTTCGGTTTACCGGTGTCATTCCGCTGTTATGGCCGCGTTTATCTCATTCCACGCCTGACACTCAGTTCCGGGTAGGCAGTTCGCTCCAAGCTGGACTGTATGCACGAACCCCCCGTTCAGTCCGACTGCTGCACCTTACCCGGTAACTATCATCTTGAGTCCAACCCGGAAAGGCATGAAAAAACACCATTGGCAGCAGCCACTGGTAATGGGTTCGCAGAACAAAGAAGTGTTGAAGTGTGAGGCAAATTACAGCTACACTGTTAGAACGAATTCGGTTTCTGTGCTCTGCGAAAGCCAGTTACCACGGTTCAGAAACTTGCCGGTTAATGAACCCTCGAAAAACCACCTTGCCGGGTGGTTTTTTCGTTTACAGAGCAGGAGATTACGACTGATTGCCAAGGATCTCAAGAAGATCCTTTATGGATTATTGTTTGATCCACTGTCGTACGTAACATTAGGCGCTATGAAAGGTGGAACGCTGTTAGTTCATGATGCTTTTTAAAGACCGCCGTGTAAGCCGGTCTCTTATTGGGTATTGGTCTACTGCGTCGGTAGTCAAAAATTTAATTTCAAAAAATCATTCATACACTTTGCTGAAACCGCTCTTTAATATTAATGCGTTTCCTGCCTCACTAGTTTTTGGTATAAATTGATTTATACAGGACTTTATACTTCCAAGGTCTATTTTTTTTAACTGGGTTTTCTGAATGATTTCATTTCCATTTCTTACACCAGAAACTTTCCTATTAATCATTAATCCTAGTGCGCTAACACTATTCATATCCAAACCGACTATATTGTAATGCATTGATTTAACATCAGATATCAAAGATTCTCCGTCTTTCTGATCAACAGCTAAACCACATGATTTAATATCATCATCACTAAAAATAACACAATCAATCGGAGATAAGCTTCCACCGTTCGTGGCTAAGGTAGCGACAATTTTTTTATCATTGTCACTAGCTAAAGTTTCACTATCGATTTTCCATATGGACAAGGTATTACCTGAAGTCTTACAGCAATTGGTAACCCCATCGGTACCTAAGGTACTGGCATTCACCGTATGACTAACCGGGTTTTTCCAATCCCATTTAGATTTTGTCACCTTCCTAATATAAATAGCCATTGTAAACTCACTCTTCAGCATATTTCTTCAGGTTGCAAATAACTTTTTCTTTATAATCATTGAGAAAATCGTACTCAAAATCCCTGATTTGTTTTGCTACATCTAATGCATCTCTATCCTTACCATATTTATCTAAAAGTGATAGAGCTCCCTCAGCTGCACTGACATCCTTATGAGAAAGAAACATCTGAATAATAGGAAGCGCAATATTATCAATATCGTGTTCTTCCAAAGACATTAGAAGTGCAAAAAACTTCTCAATGATATCACTATCAGAAGTATAAACCCGTCTAGTTGCCATGTTTATAAATGCCATTTGAGCTTCAGATTTACTTCGCCTAAATATATTTTCTACAACATATTTTAATTCTGGAGTATCTCCATACCCAAAATCCTCAGACACTAACATAGTATAAACAAAGGACATTATTTTATCTAACTCATAGGAGTCCTCTGACTTTAAGTTCATACCACGACTATTATTGTCAGTTAATTCAACATATGTATTAACCCCGGTCGATGATTTATTACTCTCATAATCTTTTATATAAACTTTATTTAAGTAATTCAAAACCACCTGGTCATAGTATGAATCTACTTTGGCGATATTGTCTTGAACCCAGTTTTTATTTGTATAGATATGAGCCATAAGCCACCTCAAGCCAATACTATATCAATATTTTCAACAGCCATATCAACGAGTTGCGCAGCCAAGCCATTTGAAACCTCGAACCTTTCCGATGCGTTTTCTGGAGCGGTGTTGACATCCAGCTGAACTACAACAGCATCAAAACTTTCGGTTGGGTTAGCTGAGTTCATAACCGGGCCTCGGCTCAAAGAAGTAACAATGTTCAATATTTCAGAATTTATCTGTGTTTTTTTTGCTTGACGAACGTTCCATTCAAAACAAACATCGGAAGCACCATCACTAAGATATTTACTGTACATTTTAGAATTGTATGATTGAGTCGCTTTCTCAATAGAAGTAACAACAGAAGCAATACGCCACGCTTTTGTATTCGATTTGATTTTTGATAAAGCACTTACTATAAAATCCAGTTTAGCGATGACTTGTTCTTTACTAGGCCTTACATCCCTATACAACATATTTATATTAATAGCTTCAGACGAAAATAAAACAGCGATATTATCAAAGTCATTAATACCTACCATTCGAATTACTTTTCGAACGCCATTAGGCGATACCTCATCGGCATAACTTGGGAGAAAGTTATTTTCAAAAGCTGTAATTAATGGAAAGATACTTTCAGGGGAACTATCAACGAATCTTTCTCTGACAAAATAACTAAATTGAAACTCAAACATAAAAACTCCTTTTTGTTTTTGAACATACACGAGCAATCATAACCCGCAAACGCCCGTCATTTAGCTAGGCGTTCAATGATGGTTATTGTATATCACAATTTAGTTATTTTATTGACTCGACGCTCTTATTTCATCATCAAAGCATAAGAATAGGCATAATTACTTAGAGTATGAGTATTCTACGCAAACGAATCAGAGATCAGATGCAATGATTTACCATAACGCCTCATTACGCGCACCGCTCAGACGGCCTGAGCGCGTTTCTGACGGGAACCGGGTAAAATAGGCAACAAACCCCCAACAAACCCGCCAGACACGCAGGGGCTGAATTCTGGCACAATGAATGCTTATGCAGCCAGGTGAATGGCTCTGATTCCGGCGCCGGACACACCCCGTAACCTCTCTTTTTCACACTTTCCGGGCCTGCCGGCGTGCATTTCTGGCAGGTGATTTTGCGCATGCGCAAAATCACGCTGAGAAAAAGGAAGTGGTGAACGGGCGCGCAATTTATTGCGTGACCGCAAAGCGCTTGCCGGGTGTCGGGGCGGCGAGCCCTGACAGGAACACTTGCCATGCCGCGTGTGTGCGGTATTACAAATGCACATTCTGTCCCGGAGTGGACACCAAAAGACAGCCCAAAAAAAACCGGGCGAGCCGCCCGGAAGGTAAATCAAGTTAGATTAGATTACTCTCTCATCCATAAGAGCATCCCGCAACGACGACCATCATCCCTGACGGCCGCCTCGTTTAAGTATGGACAGAAATGCAGAAAATGCTCAGGACGAAACGTAATGAATCCGGACGGATTCAAGAAATTCAAGCATGACTGTCCTTGCTGTCGGCTCTGTTTCAGACAAAATCTGTCGGTATGCATCCAGCATCATGCCTCCCGCATCCCCCCCGGCACGCCGGAGGCAACCGGAAACGACGGAAACTAGCAGGTGTCGCTCATCATCACTAAGAGTCATCAGGTCCCCAGAAGAAAAACCAAACATGGCTATATCCTGTTAACGGCAACGCAGAAGAAAGGTTTACAGGGTAGCGGCCAGGAATGAAAAAAAAACACAGACAGTCCGGAACCTCAGCTGAACCGGTACAGGCGGGTTTCGGGGCGCAGCCCTGACCAGAGTATTTGTGATGCCATCGCGTACGCGGTATTACAAATGCACATCCTGTCCCGTGGCGCTGACACCCTCAAAAAAACTGAAGCCGT
>NZ_JBMKHA010000055.1:0-5302 GCF_049238365.1 Enterobacter cloacae complex sp. IR53030 | reverse complement strand
AGAGTTTTTGAAATGTAAGGCCTTTGAATAAGACAAAAGGCTGCCTCATCGCTAACTTTGCAACAGTGCCGGATTGAATATAACCGACGTGACTGTTACATTTAGGTGGCTAAACCCGTCAAGCCCTCAGGAGTGAATCATGACCGTAGTCACGACCGCCGATACCTCCCAACTGTACGCACTTGCAGCCCGACATGGGCTCAAGCTCCATGGCCCGCTGACTGTCAATGAGCTTGGGCTCGACTATAGGATCGTGATCGCCACCGTCGACGATGGACGTCGGTGGGTGCTGCGCATCCCGCGCCGAGCCGAGGTAAGCGCGAAGGTCGAACCAGAGGCGCGGGTGCTGGCAATGCTCAAGAATCGCCTGCCGTTCGCGGTGCCGGACTGGCGCGTGGCCAACGCCGAGCTCGTTGCCTATCCCATGCTCGAAGACTCGACTGCGATGGTCATCCAGCCTGGTTCGTCCACGCCCGACTGGGTCGTGCCGCAGGACTCGGAGGTCTTCGCGGAGAGCTTCGCGACCGCGCTCGCCGCCCTGCATGCCGTCCCCATTTCCGCCGCCGTGGATGCGGGGATGCTCATCCGTACACCGACGCAGGCCCGTCAGAAGGTGGCCGACGACGTTGACCGCGTCCGACGCGAGTTCGTGGTGAACGACAAGCGCCTCCACCGGTGGCAGCGCTGGCTCGACGACGATTCGTCGTGGCCAGATTTCTCCGTGGTGGTGCATGGCGATCTCTACGTGGGCCATGTGCTCATCGACAACACGGAGCGCGTCAGCGGGATGATCGACTGGAGCGAGGCCCGCGTTGATGACCCTGCCATCGACATGGCCGCGCACCTTATGGTCTTTGGTGAAGAGGGGCTCGCGAAGCTCCTCCTCACGTATGAAGCGGCCGGTGGCCGGGTGTGGCCGCGGCTCGCCCACCACATCGCGGAGCGCCTTGCGTTCGGGGCGGTCACCTACGCACTCTTCGCCCTCGACTCGGGTAACGAAGAGTACCTCGCTGCGGCGAAGGCGCAGCTCGCCGCAGCGGAATGAGCGAACGTCGATATAGCCCGCTCGCGACGCTGTTCGCGGCGACCTTTCTCTTCCGGATCGGCAACGCGGTGGCGGCCCTCGCGCTTCCATGGTTCGTCCTGTCTCATACAAAGAGCGCGGCCTGGGCGGGCGCCACGGCCGCTAGCAGCGTCATCGCGACCATCATCGGCGCGTGGGTTGGTGGTGGCCTCGTCGATCGGTTCGGGCGCGCGCCCGTCGCATTGATCTCGGGTGTGGTGGGCGGCGTGGCCATGGCGAGCATCCCACTGCTCGATGCCGTTGGCGCCCTCTCGAACACTGGGCTGATCGCTTGCGTGGTGCTCGGTGCCGCGTTCGACGCACCCGGTATGGCCGCGCAGGACAGTGAGCTGCCCAAACTCGGCCACGTCGCCGGGCTCTCCGTTGAGCGCGTCTCGTCACTGAAAGCGGTGATCGGGAACGTCGCGATTCTAGGTGGCCCGGCCCTTGGGGGGGCCGCAATCGGCCTGCTTGGCGCTGCGCCAACGCTCGGGCTGACGGCGTTCTGCTCCGTCCTTGCAGGTCTGCTCGGCGCGTGGGTGCTTCCCGCGCGTGCCGCTCGGACGATGACCACGACGGCGACTCTCTCCATGCGCGCCGGCGTCGCTTTTCTCTGGAGCGAACCCCTGCTGCGCCCTCTCTTTGGTATAGTGATGATCTTCGTGGGCATCGTTGGCGCCAACGGCAGCGTCATCATGCCTGCGCTGTTTGTAGATGCAGGACGCCAAGTAGCAGAGCTCGGGCTGTTCTCCTCAATGATGGGGGCTGGTGGTCTCCTTGGCATTGCCATTCATGCGTCGGTCGGCGCCCGGATATCAGCGCAGAACTGGCTGGCGGTGGCATTTTGTGGCTCTGCGGTGGGCTCGCTTCTGCTTTCACAGTTGCCAGGCGTGCCGGTGCTGATGTTGTTGGGCGCGCTCGTGGGACTGCTGACCGGCTCAGTCTCTCCCATTCTCAACGCTGCCATCTACAACCGCACGCCGCCAGAACTTCTCGGCCGGGTACTCGGCACGGTCTCGGCGGTGATGCTGTCAGCCTCGCCCATGGTTATGCTTGCGGCCGGCGCGTTTGTCGACCTTGCTGGTCCGCTCCCTGGCCTCGTTGTATCGGCCGTGTTTGCGGGGCTCGTGGCTCTACTCTCGCTCCGTCTTCAATTTGCTACAATGGCGGCGGCAGCCACAGCCTCCGCCCCAACCCATACAGAAGGTGAACACTGATGCCCCGCCCCAAGCTCAAGTCCGATGACGAGGTACTCGAGGCCGCCACCGTAGTGCTGAAGCGTTGCGGTCCCATAGAGTTCACGCTCAGCGGAGTAGCAAAGGAGGTGGGGCTCTCCCGCGCAGCGTTAATCCAGCGCTTCACCAACCGCGATACGCTGCTGGTGAGGATGATGGAGCGCGGCGTCGAGCAGGTGCGGCATTACCTGAATGCGATACCGATAGGCGCAGGGCCGCAAGGGCTCTGGGAATTTTTGCAGGTGCTCGTTCGGAGCATGAACACTCGCAACGACTTCTCGGTGAACTATCTCATCTCCTGGTACGAGCTCCAGGTGCCGGAGCTACGCACGCTTGCGATCCAGCGGAACCGCGCGGTGGTGGAGGGGATCCGCAAGCGACTGCCCCCAGGTGCTCCTGCGGCAGCTGAGTTGCTCCTGCACTCGGTCATCGCTGGCGCGACGATGCAGTGGGCCGTCGATCCGGATGGTGAGCTAGCTGATCATGTGCTGGCTCAGATCGCTGCCATCCTGTGTTTAATGTTTCCCGAACACGACGATTTCCAACTCCTCCAGGCACATGCGTAAACGGAGGTGTGCAGAGTCCCTGCGGCAGGCGACGAACACGACCGTCGTCGATTAGTACCGGTACGGTCGGTGGTATCGAAGTCTTGATCACCACTCAGGTCTACGGCTTACAAATGGTGACCATCCCGATACTTGCGTCAGAGCACCGGGCCGATTCTTTGACAGTGAATCACTCCCGTAAGGTTGTGCCGGTGTGGGTGTCCCGGGTCGAGACGATACTCCGCCAATGCGCCCAGCAAACAACCTGGCCATCGCAGGTGGTGGGGAGCGGTGTGGCGGATGAGTTGGACAAGTTGGTGTAGCAGCACGAGCACGGCGAGATAACATCGCAGGAGTTCGACATGCTCAAGAGACAGCTGATTGCGAATCGCGATGCAGATTCATAACCCGATTGCGGGTTGGCTTCACTCCACCATCACCGAGCAGACTAGCACGGCGGGCTCTGTTGCAAAGATTGGCGGCAGTCAGAGGTAGGCTGTCGCTCTGCGCCGATCAGGCGGCTGCTGCGAAATGGTGGTTGAGCATGCCCATGGCCTCCGTCAGCGCCGAGGGCCCAATGCCAAAAGCTCTCTCCACAAGGCGCACCTCGCCCCTGATGCCGGGCTGCAGGCACCAGGGGCGAGCCTGTCCTTTGCGCAGGGCTCGCATGACTTCGAATCCCTTGATCGTGGCATAGGCCGTGGGGATCGATTTGAAACCGCGCACCGGCTTGATCAGTATCTTGAGCTTTCCGTGATCGGCCTCGATCACGTTATTGAGATACTTCACCTGCCGGTGGGCCGTCTCCCGGTCCAGCTTTCCTTCGCGCTTCAATTCGGTGATCGCTGCACCATAGCTCGGCGCTTTGTCGGTATTGAGCGTGGCAGGCTTTTCCCAGTGCTTCAGGCCTCGCAGGGCCTTGCCCAGGAACCGCTTCGCTGCCTTGGCGCTGCGGGTCGGCGACAGGTAGAAATCGATCGTGTCGCCCCGCTTGTCGACTGCCCGGTACAGGTAGGTCCACTTGCCCCGCACCTTGACGTAGGTTTCATCCAGGCGCCAGCTCGGATCAAAGCCACGCCGCCAGAACCAGCGCAGCCGCTTCTCCATCTCCGGGGCGTAGCACTGGACCCAGCGATAGATCGTCGTATGGTCGACCGAAATGCCGCGTTCCGCCAGCATTTCCTCAAGGTCGCGATAGCTGATCGGATAGCGACAATACCAGCGCACCGCCCACAGGATCACATCACCCTGGAAATGGCGCCACTTGAAATCCGTCATCGTTCCGTCCGTCCAATCTCCGCCAAGCATGCTCAAGCTTCACGATTTTTGCAACAGAGCCCACACGAGTATTGAGCATAGTCGAGATTGGTGCAGATCACTTCTGATATTGAACTGTCAGGAGCTGGCTGCACAACAGCCATTACGCCCAATCAACTGGTGCAGTCGTCTTCTGAAAATGACATTTGGTATCTCTCATAAACGGATGTTTTTGAGAGAACTATCTTCGGCCTTCACACGCACGAAAGGCGGCGAAGCTCCGCCGTTAATCCGTCCGCCGGAGATCTCGCCCAGGCAGGCTGAAGGCCGAGCAAGCCTGACAGGCCCGAAAAGCCCGGCACGGGCGTCGGCGGCGATGACGGCGGCGGCATTATCCAGGGTTGATGATGGAAGTGGAGGATATCGACAACCTCTCGCGCAACCAAGACATCGCGGTCGGACTGCAAGTGATCTTGAAGCCACGGGCCCGTCCCACCCCGACATGGACCTCGATGCCCGAACGGACGTTAGATTTCGAGTTCTAGGCGTTCTGCGATGAAGGTTGGATCCCAGCCGGGATTGAAAGTGTCGACGTGGGTGAATCCGAGCCGCTCGTATAGGCCACGCAGGTTCGGGTGGCAGTCGAGCCGCAGCTTGGCGCACCCCTGCGTTCGCGCGGCATGGCGGCAAGCCTCGATCAGCGCGGAGCTGACACCCCGGCCCGCATGTGTCCGTCGCACCGCGAGCTTGTGCAGATATGCGGCCTCCCCCTTGAGGGCGTCGGGCCAGAACTCGGGATCCTCGGCCGACAAGGTGCAACAGCCGACGATGCCGTCGCTGCAACTCGCGACTAGGAGCTCGGATCTCAGGACGAAGGTCTCCGCGAATGTCCGGTCGATCCGCGCGACGTCCCAGGCGGGCGTTCCCTTGGCGGACATCCACGCCGCAGCGTCGTGCATCAGCCGCACAACCTCGTCGATATCACCCGAGCAGGCGACCCGAACGTTCGGAGGCTCCTCGCTGTCCATTCGCTCCCCTGGCGCGGTATGAACCGCCGCCTCATAGTGCAGTTTGATCCTGACGAGCCCAGCATGTCTGCGCCCACCTTCGCGGAACCTGACCAGGGTCCGCTAGCGGGCGGCCGGAAGGTGAATGCTAGGCATGATCTAACCCTCGGTCTCTGGCGTCGCGACTGCGAAATT
>NZ_JBMKHA010000054.1:0-5772 GCF_049238365.1 Enterobacter cloacae complex sp. IR53030 | reverse complement strand
ATCCGCGAAATTTTAATCAGCGAGTCAGCTTGGGAAGAAATGACCTGCTTATTCGCACCTTCCCTAGGATTCCCTCATCTTTTACCAAAGGGGATAGGGATATGAAGAAGACACTTCTTTTAGGATTTTCGTTGATTTCTTTTTCGGTTTTGGCCGCATCATACCAGATACAGGTACCAACTGACTCGAAAGCAACTTACACAGTGCTGGACAAGGGTTCTCAAGGCCCACTCAGAACTATCACGACAAAAAGAGAAGGGTCATCTGGCGTTACATTTTCGCAGCGAATATATAATTGCGAAGCAAACGAAGTTAAATACTTAGGTTCTGGTGAGAGCCTGGAAGAGATGAAGAACTCTAAGGCCGACCCCAGTATGTCGCCAATAGTAAGCGACTCCATTGCTTACTACCTAGGTCGAGAGGCCTGCAAGTAATCCAAACCCGCTCCGGCGGGTTTTTTTATGCCCGGAGATTAAAAATGGCACAGAATGTTGGTGATATTGAGTACACAATCAAAGCTGATACCGCAGAGCTTTTGACCGCAGGGAAAGATGTTAATCGGGTCACAGGGCGGATGGAAAGCGATCTCAGTAAAGCTGATAAAGCAGCCGACAGGCTTAGTACAGGGCTTAATAAAGTCGGAGTTGCAATTGCCGGGGCTTTTACCATTCAGGCCGCCCAAAGAATTATAGAAATTGCAGATAGTATGAATACGCTGCAAGCGCGGGTAGCAAGGCTTTCACCTGATGCGGATAAAGCTCGGGAAACCATGTCATCTCTATCCGCTATTGCTTCCGGATCTGGAAATAGCCTGGAAGAAACAGAGAGACTCTGGGAATCATTAACCACTGCATTAAAAGAGACTGGAGCGACAAATCAGCAAGTTATCTCATTAACTGACACATTACAAAAAATTGGCACTGTCGGTGGATCTTCAACTGAAGAAATGGCTAACGCTTTAAGACAGTTTGAGCAGTCTATTTCAGGAGGAATCGTTAGGGCTGAAGAATTCAATTCCATTATTGAGCAAATGCCAGAGTTGGCCAGGCAGATTGCCGCAGGTCTGGGAGTATCAATTGGCGGCTTACGCAAAATGATGCTCGAAGGTAAATTAACAGCCCAGGACGCTCTTAACGCAATTCAGAAGCAATCGCAAAATGTTAATGAAGAATTTAGTAAAATGCCTGTCAGTATCGACAGGGCAAAGAACAGCCTGGATGTAGCATTTAAGAATGCAATAAGCGACCTTAACCAAGCCATAGGGCTTACATCCACATTGGCGGGGCTCATGCAAAGCGTCGCAGATAACCTGAACTTCTATAACAATAATGCTGGCAATGCTGCAAGAATGCCAAAGCTGATCAAATTACAGCAAGAGCTCAATGATGAAGTCAAAGACGGCCAGCGGTGGTACGAGACTGATGATAATTTTCAAGAAAGAAGAATTAGTGCGGCATTCAAGTTAAAGCAGGTAGAGGCGGAAATATCACACCTGCGAGCGCAGGCCGCTAACAATGCTAAAAATGGCGGGGCATTTAATGCGCCAGATACGACAGGCGATGACAAAGCCACCCAAAAGCTGCTGCAAAATGCACAGAGAAGACTAGCACTATCAAAACTTGAGGGAGAGGCACGAGCCAGGCAAATGGCGCAGTATGATGCCGAGGATGCTGGCTGGAAGAACAACGACCCGCGCATTAAGCAATTGCAAGATCAATATGCTTTAACCGATCAGGACGTTACCCGGGTGCGGTTTAACGTTGGTGTGACCGGACTGGTCGAGCAGGACACCAAAGGCAATCAGAAAAACACGTCCGTCACTCTGGTGTTGGAGAGCAGAACTGGCGCTTCAGGCTGGGTTATTGAAAAGACCGTGACCATCACCGGGAAGATATCAGGCGAATATCTTGAGGCCCATCTTATTGATGCTCCAGATATCAAGCCGTTTGATATTCGCGTTCGCCGCATTACACCGGACAGCAGCAGCGATTTGCTGTCCAACGGCACTACCTGGAATAGCTACAGTGAAATCACCGACGACAATCTGAGCTATCCATTTTCAGCCATCGCTGGAGCCGTTATTGACCGCGACCAGTACACTGACACTCCAAGCCGCACCTACCATCTTCGCGGACTGATTGTGTCTGTACCAGACAACTATGATCCGATAGCACGCACCTACTCCGGTTTATGGCTGGGTGGATTTAAGCAGGCATGGACTAACAACCCGGCATGGTTGTTCAGAGAGCTGGCGAAGAATACCCGCTTCGGACTGGCTAAACGTGCCGGATACATCGATGTGGATGACGGCGCGCTGTATATTCTGTCTCAGTATTGCGATCAGCTTGTTGATGATGGGTACGGTGGCAAAGAGCCACGCATGACGCTTAACGCTTACATCACAGAGCAGGCCAGCGCGCGTGACATTCTGGACAAGATTGCAGGCATGTTCCGTGGCATAGCGCTGTGGGACGGGATGCGCCTGTCCGTAATGCTGGACGCTCCACAGGATCCGATTGCGACAATCACGAACGCCAACGTTGTGAATGGCGAGTTCAAACGAAGCTCTGTAAAGCGTTCAGAGAAATACAATGCGGTTGTAGTGTCCTGGACTGACCCCGACAACGGATGGGAGCAGGTGAAAGAGTACGTTTCCGACGATGAGATGATAGCCAAAGGGAACTACAACGAAACCACTCTGGAGGCGTTTGGCTGCACCTCTCGCGGACAGGCATGGCGGGCAGGTAAATGGCTGCTGGAAACAGCAAAGCGTGAAAGCAGCAGACTGTCTTTCCAGATGGCACGCGATGCCATCCACTTCACGCCGGGTGATATCGTTGAGGTCATGGATAATGACTACGCAGGAACTCGCCTCGGGGGGAGAATTGTTTCTCATTCCGGGAGGGTGATAACGGTTGACGCGGTTGATTCCTCGGTAGTAACGGACGGCTCCACTATGTCGATTATGGGGAGGGACGGAAAGTTCTCTCGCTATGAGATTGATGGCGTTAACGGAAACAACGTCACACTCAAAAACGAACCTGAATGGGTGAGGGCGGGAACTGTATTTGCCATTTCAACCGCAAGCGTTGCGATTCGCCTTTTCCGGATACTGAGCGTTGCCGAAACGGAAAACAACTCCGTATACAGCATAACGGCCTCATTGCACGACCCCAACAAGCAGGCCATCGTTGACGAGGGTGCAGTGTTTGAAGTTCCCAGCGATACGCTGAACGGCTACCGCGTGCCTAACGTGGAAAACCTGCGAATCCTGAACACAAACACCGAGACCGTCCAGGTCACAGCAACGTGGGAGACGGCAACCACTACTAAAAAGCTGGTTTTCGAGCTGTATGTCTACTCAGCAGATGGGAAAGTGGTAGCCCAATACGAAACCGATCAGTTCCGATATGAGTTTTACGGCCTGAATGCAGGAAGTTACACGCTTGGGGTTCGTGGTCGAAACGAAAATGGAATGAAAGGCGCTGAGACTCAGGTAAGCCTGATTATCGGAGCGCCTAAGCCCCCGAACTCGGTTCAGTGGATACCTGGCCCACTTCAGGCCACTTTAGTTCCGGTCATGTCTGTTACTGCCACATCTGATACTTCTTTTGAATTTTGGTACGCAGGTGAGACTCCGATTCCATTGTCCGACGACATTGAGAATAAAGCTCAATTCCTTGGCCGTGGCAATCAGTGGACCATCCAAAAACTTAAGTTTGACCATGTTTATTACGTTTATGTTCGAACTCGTAATGCATTTGGCGTTTCAGGATTTGTAGAGGCTTCTGGAAAACCAACGGACGACTTCAGTGATATCACCAATGCAATCCTGGAGGAGATTAAAGAGACTGATACGTTCAAAGACCTGATCGAGAGCGCGGTGGAGAGCAGTGAAAAGTTCGCAGAACTGGCTGATGCAATCAAAGAGAATGCAAACGGTCTTGCAGCGGCGGTTGGATCGAATAAGCAGACAGCAGAAGCAATCATCGGCAACGCGCTTGCTATTGCTGATGTTGTCGTGCGGCAGACAGCCCAGCAGGGCGCTAACTCTGCGACCTTCGAACAGCTCCGGGAGGTGATCGCCACTGAGACGGAGGCTCGCGTCACGGATGTTACTCGTCTTGAGGCAAAAACTGAGCAGAACGAGGCGGGAATTACCGAGGTAAGGCAGGCTCTGTCAGATGAAGCTCAGGCAAGGGCGACAGCTGTCGACCAGCTTACTGCGAGTACTCAGGTCATTTCTGATAAAGCTGATTCGGCTTCGAGTAAAGCTGACGCTGCATCAGGTAAGGCAGATGCGGCCGAGCAAGCCAGCTCGCAAAATACCGCTGATATCACCACGTTGCGACAGGTTGTCACCGACACGACTTCATCAATGGCATCCCGTCTGGAGGAACTGGGAGCAAGGACAGATACTGCCAGCGGCGGCATTCAGAGTAACTCCATCGCGCTAATAACGAGTACGCTGGCGCAGGTTGATCAGCAGGTGAGACTGAGCGCGCAGTACGGTGACAGCATGGCCAGCATCGATCGTATTGATAATGTTATGGCAAGCGACAGGGAGGCAACAGCGCGTTCGCTGCTGAGTTTGCAGACTGACGTGAACGGCAACAAGGCAGCAATCAACAGCCTGAACCAGACGTTTTCCAATTATCAGCAGGCCACGGCCACGCAGATAAACGGCATCACGGCAACGGTGAACGGGCATACCTCAGCCATCACAACTAACGCTCAGGCGATAGCGAACGTAAATGGCGACCTCAGCGCGATGTACAACATCAAGGTGGCTGTAGATGCCAACGGACGTCAGTATGCAGTCGGGATGGGCATGGGCGTGGAAAATACCCCTGGAGGTATGCAGTCACAGGTACTTTTCCTGGCGGATCGTTTCGCGGTAATGGCGCAGGCTGGTGGGGCGGTGTCGTTGCCGTTCGTAATCCAGAACGGACAGACCTTCATCCGGGATACGTTCATCCAGGACGGTACCATCAGCAATGCCAAAATCGGCAGCTATATTCAGTCTTCAACCTGGGATGGCACTGGGAACGTTGGCTGGCATATTAATAAATCGGGTTACGCTGTATTTAATAACGTCACTATCCGTGGAACAGTATATGCAACAAATGGAAGCTTTAAGGGTAGTGTTGAGGCCACGACTTTTGTCGGTGATATAGCGAATATTGGAGTTGGAGCAGACGTTGTCGTTTCAGGCGCTACAACAGCTACCAGAGCGATAACATTCACAGACTCCTCTAATTCCTCGCTTGCGAAATCCGCCCTTCTCGAAGGTCTGATTTATGTGTCATCGCTTACCGGAACAACGGTCGTTAACATCACGCTCAATATCAATGGGAATATACGTGACCTTGGAAATATTAACGTACCGTCAGGGAATACTGGGATGTGGATATCGGTAAGGCATGCATTGAGAAACATCACCGCAAATACAGTTACGGGAACCATTACAGTCACAGGAAGCGGAACAGCAAGTAAGTCAATTACATCACCGACGTTAACCATTACCCGAGGTACCGGGTCGTTCTCATAATCCAATTAGACATTCAACACGATTAATAACCCGTCACTTTTGGCGGGTTTTTTATTGCCTGGAGAAAACATGATTTATACTACTGGCACTATCGCCATCAGCGGAAACACCCTTACAGGTACCGGCACAAACTTCACTGCAGCTGGCTCACTGATTCGTAACGGCTGTACCGTCATCGCGCTGACCAGCCCAGCGCAGGTTTTCCAGATCACCGCTATCGG
>NZ_JBMKHA010000053.1:0-6088 GCF_049238365.1 Enterobacter cloacae complex sp. IR53030 | reverse complement strand
GGTTCATGTGCAGCTCCATCAGCAAAAGGGGATGATAAGTTTATCACCACCGACTATTTGCAACAGTGCCCATCGGCGTAGTAGTGGATGTGGTCGATGACAAAGCCGGTGCGGGTCAGCGTGCGCCGGAGGATCGGCAGAAAATCGACCAGGAACGAAGTAGCGCGTGTGACGACGGCCGGTACGCCGACACGCGCCACGGCCTCGGCCCAGCGCGCGGCCGGCGGTTGGAGCAGGCCGTTGTGCACCGAACCGTGGTAGGTGCCGACCGCCAATGTGAGCCAGCGCTCTAGCTCGCGCAGCGTCAGGGTTGGAGAAGGTCGTTCCCGGCAGTTCGTCGTGAATCATCTGCATCGCCGTGCCGATGATCCGTTCCACGATGCCGCCATAGTGCGGCTGTCCCAGCGGGCGATAGTCCAGCCGGATGCCATGCTGCTCGCAACCCCGGCGCAGGGCCTCGCTCTTGAACTCGGCCGCGTTGTCTAGGTAGAGCAGCAAGGGCTTGCCGCTCATCTGCCAATCCATTTCCACGTTCAGTCCTTCCAGCCAAGGGCGCTTGTCGCAGGCGACATGCACGAGGCACAGGCCAACCGAAACGGCAGACGGCGCTTCCAGCGTGACGACCATGCCGAGCACGCAGCGGGTGAACACGTCGATGGCGAGGGTCAGGTACGGGCGGCCAATAGGTTGCCGGTCGCGGTCATCGACCACGATCAGGTCGATGACCGTATGGTCTATCTGCACCTGCTCCAGCGGCGCGGTCACGGCAGGAGGCTCGCCGCCCACACCTTGTAGGTCACGAGCGGCATCCTGGCCTTCCCGCCGGCGGATGACCTTGCGCGGGTCAAGGCTAGCGATCCGTAAGGCCACGGTATTGCGCGCCGGCACTCGCAGTTTTTGAGCCTTGCACACCTGAGTGACTTCGCGGTGAAAGGCCGCTAGGCTGCGCTTCTGCTTGGTCAGGAACCGCTTTTGCAGTAGCTCGTGGATGACGCGCTCGACCGGTTCCGGCAAGCGCCCCTTACCTTTACCTCCACCGGACTGGCCGGGCACCAGATCCGTCACGAGGCCGCTGCCTTGCCGGGCACGCCGGATCAGAACGTATACCTGGCGCCGAGACAAGCCCAGCGCCTGAGCCGCCATATCGGCCGCTTCGTGCCCGACCGTCTCCGACTGCGCCAACGGACTGATGATCTCCGCACGACGGCGCGCACGCTCCCAAGCCTCATCAGGCAGAGTGGCCACGCCTTGTTCTGGAATCCGTGGGGTGTCCGTCGCCATGCTCACCTCGCTTTGGTGCACACGAGTATTGAGCATAGTCGAGATTGGTGCAGATCACTTCTGATATTGAACTGTCAGGAGCTGGCTGCACAACAGCCATTACGCCCAATCAACTGGTGCAGTCGTCTTCTGAAAATGACATCCATGCCCAGCCCGTGCGCGAGCTGGATCACCGCCCGCACGATAGTTTGGTCACGGGCATCATCCGGGAGCCTGGCGACAAAGGATTGGTCGATTTTCAATGTGGTGATGGGGCAGCATTTCAGATGTTGCAGGCAGGAATAGCCGGTGCCGAAGTCGTCGGCGGCGAAGCGCACGCCGATGGCGCGCAAGGCGTCGAAACTGGCGAACAGGGCTGGATTGCCGAATGCGACCGATTCGGTCAGTTCGATCTCCAGAAGCTCGGCGGGCAGGGCCATATCGGCCAGCACCCGCTTTACCTCGTCGTCGAACGTTGGCCCAACCTGGCTGGCGGACACATTGATGGCAAGACGGAACGGTTGCCATGCCGGTCCTTGCCACTTGTGCATCTGGCGACAGGCCTCGCCCAGCACCCACGCGCCTATTTCCGGCATCAGGCCGAACGACTCGGCCAGCGGCAGGAACTGGCCGGGCGGCAACAGGCCAAGCCTCGGATGCCGCCAGCGCATCAACGCTTCCGCGCCAGCGATCCGGTGATCGCGCAGATCGACCAGCGGCTGGTAATGCAGGTCAAGCTGTCCGCGCGCCGCCGCCTGCGCCAACTCGGCCGCCGTCCATCCGGCGGGCTGCGAACTCGTCATGATCCGCCCCGGAAGGCGCGCAGCAGCCGCGTTACGGCCAGAACGAACAAGCCGGTCAGCGCGAGCGCGGCAACACCCCAATGCTCGCCAAGGAAGGCACCGGCGGTCGTCCCGGCCAGCACGGCGGCGAGAATCGGCAGATGGCAGGGGCAGGTCAACACGGCCAGCGCACCCCACAGGTAGCCGGAAACGGGTTGGCGCGTCTCGGGCGGCAGTTTGTCAGGGGCGTTCACGGCAATGCCTCCTCGTGCGCCCGCTCGGCTGGCATGGAGGCCAGTTGCGCGTCCAGATGGGCCAACGCCGCGCGCCGCCGCTCGACCAACTGGCGCAGCACGGCAAGCTGCGCTGCGGCTTGTGCGCCGTCCGCTGCGTCGAGCGCACGGCACAGCCGCGCCAGGGCATCCAGGCCGATACCCGCCTCGAAGGCCGCGCGCACGAAGCACAGCCGTTGCAAGGCCGCATCGTCGAACACGCCGTAGCCGCCCGTGGTGCAGGCCACCGGCCGTAACAAGCCGCGCACCAGGTAGTCGCGCACGATATGTACGCTCACCCCAGCGTTATGGGCCAGTTGCGATACCGTGTAGGCGCTCATCGCACACCTCCTTGTCCTCACCCGGCGCAGCAGGAAAGCTGCTTCACATCCTTGTTGAAGGTCTGCGCCGCGAGCTTCAACCCTTCGACCATCGTCAGGTAGGGGAACAACTGGTCGGCCAGTTCCTGCACCGTCATCCGGTTGCGAATCGCCAGTGCGGCCGTCTGGATCAGTTCGCCCGCTTCCGGGGCCACTGCCTGCACGCCGATCAGTCGTCCGCTGCCTTCTTCAACCACCAGTTTGATGAAGCCGCGCGTGTCGAAGTTGGCGAGCGCGCGCGGCACGTTGTCCAGCGTTAGCGTGCGACTATCAGTTTTGATGCCGTCATGGTGCGCTTCCGCCTCGCTGTAGCCTACGGTCGCCACTTGCGGGTCGGTGAACACCACGGCCGGCATCGCGGTCAGGTTCAGGGCCGCGTCACCGCCGGTCATGTTGATCGCGGCGCGAGTGCCGGCCGCTGCCGCCACATAGACGAACTGCGGCTGGTCGGTGCAGTCGCCTGCGGCGTAGATGTGTTCCACGCTTGTACGCATGCCGGGGTCGATGACGATAGCGCCTTGCGGGGTGAGCGTGACGCCCGTCGCATCCAGTGCCAGCTTGCGTGTGTTGGGCGCGCGGCCGGTGGCGACCAGCAGCTTGTCGGCGCGCAGTTCGCCGTGCGCCGTGGTGAGCACGAATTCGCCGTCCCCTTCACCATTGATATACGCGACCTGGCTGGCCTGGGTGTGTTCCCTCACCTCGATGCCCTCCATGCGGAATGCGGCCGTGACGGCTTCGCCTATAGCTGGGTCTTCGCGGAAGAACAGCGTGCTGCGAGCCAGGATCGTCACCTTCGCTCCGAGTCGGGCGAACGCCTGCGCCAGCTCCAGCGCCACCACTGATGAGCCAATCACGGCCAGGCGCTTAGGAATCGTCTCGCTGACCAGCGCTTCAGTGGAAGTCCAGTACGGAGTGTCTTTCAGGCCGGGAATCGGCGGCACGGCCGGGCTCGCGCCGGTGGCGATCAGGCAGCGGTCGAATGCCACCACGCGCTCGCCGCCGTCGTTGAGTTGCACGATCAGGTTGCGATTGTCCTTAAAGCGGGCGGAGCCGTGCAGCACAGTGATCGCCGGATTGCCCTCCAAGATGCCTTCGTACTTGGCGTGGCGCAGTTCATCGACGCGGGCCTGCTGCTGGGCCAGCAGCGCCGTGCGCTGGATGGTCGGCGTGGTAGCGGCGATGCCGCCATCGAACGGGCTTTCCCGGCGCAGATGGGCGATATGGGCGGCGCGGATCATGATCTTGGACGGCACACAACCGACATTGACGCAGGTGCCGCCGATGGTGCCGCGCTCGATCAGCGTGACACGTGCGCCTTGCTCGACGGCCTTCAGCGCCGCTGCCATCGCGGCCCCGCCGCTGCCGATGACGGCGATATGCAATGCGCCGCTGCTACCCGTCTTGTCGTTTCTGCCCAGCAGATCGCGCATCTTGTCGAGCAATCCGCCCGGCGTCGAAACTGAGGGGGCATCGGCCAGCGTGGCCCGATAACCGAGTCCAGCTACAGCGGCCGTCAGCGCGTCGGGTGACGTGCCGACCTCAATGGCGAGCTTGGCGCTGCCCTTGGCGTAGGAGACATCCGCTGATTGCACGCCGGGCACTTTCTCCAGGGCGTCCTTGACATGCACTGCGCACGAGTCGCAAGTCATGCCGGTGATTTTGAGAGTGCTCATACCATCGTTCCTTATTCGTGTGGGCCGCCGTGTCGCACGGTCAGCCGTCTTTCACAAGCGCTTGGCGGGGAGTTCGCAGCCGTCCAGTCCGCAACGGCGATGCGCCGGCGACACGAAGTCCCAGATCGACACCCCAATCATCAAGGCCAGGCCGACGTACATCAGGTTCGCCGTCCACCAGTTGCCGAGCAGCCAGACCGTGGCCGCAAACACGATGGCCGGGCCGATCATGCCGAGCAGACTGCGCAGCCATTGCCGATGACTGAACCAACCCAGCGCGTTCGCCAGGAAGGCCAGCGCGGCAAACAGCGGCAGCAGGCGGCTGATGAACAGTCCCTCGTACTGGCTCAAGAAGCCCAGCCCGATGGCCGCGCCGAAGCTGGCGAGGGCTGGAAAGCAGGCGGCGCAGCCCATCGCGGAAACGACGCTGCCGAGCGCGCCGGTTTTATCGGCAATGCGTGTCATCAGTCCCATGAAGCGGCTCTCGCTGTTGTCGTTGGCTTGCTGGCTCACTGCTTGACGCTGGACGGATAGCCGGCGTCTGCGGTGGCCTTGGTCAGCTTCTGTACGCTGGCCTTGGTGTCGTCAAAAGTGACGACGGCCTCGCGCTTCTCGAAGCCCACATCGACCTTGCTCACGCCTTCGACCTTGGAGAGCGCTTTCTTGACTGTGATCGGGCAGGCGGCGCAAGTCATGCCGGGAACCGCTAGCGTGACGGTCTGGGTAGCGGCCCACACCGGGGCAACAGCGGCGGCGAGGGCAAGGGAGGCAAACAGTTTCTTCATGATGAACTCCTGGTTAATAGAAAAATGGAACGACATAGGGAAATCCAAGCGCGACCAGGACCAGCACGGCCACGATCCAGAAAATCAGCTTGTAGGTGGCGCGCACCTGCGGAATCGCGCAGACCTCACCTGGCTTGCATGCCTGCACGGGCCGGTAAATCCGCTTCCAGGCGAAGAACAGCGCCACTAGCGCCGCGCCGATGAACAACGGTCGATAGGGTTCCAGCACCGTCAGGTTGCCGATCCAAGCACCGGAGAAGCCCAGGGCGACCAGTACTAGCGGCCCCAGGCAGCAGGTCGATGCAAGAATGGCGGCCAGCCCGCCGGCGAAGAGCGCACCGCGCCCGTTTTGTGGTTCAGACATACGTTGGCCCTTTTGAATTTGGATTGGATAGCGTAACCTTACTTCCGTACTCATGTACGGAGTCAAGCGATATGGAAAATAATTTGGAAAACCTGACCATTGGCGTTTTTGCCAAGGCGGCCGGGGTCAACGTGGAGACAATCCGCTTCTATCAGCGCAAGGGCCTGTTGCGGGAACCGGACAAGCCTTACGGCAGCATCCGCCGCTATGGGGAGGCGGACGTGGTTCGGGTGAAATTCGTGAAATCGGCACAGCGGCTGGGGTTCAGTCTGGACGAGATTGCCGAGCTGTTGCGGCTCGACGATGGCACCCACTGCGAGGAGGCCAGCAGCCTGGCCGAACACAAGCTCAAGGACGTGCGCGAGAAGATGGCCGACTTGGCGCGCATGGAAACCGTGCTGTCTGAACTCGTGTGCGCCTGCCATGCACGAAAGGGGAATGTTTCCTGCCCGTTGATCGCGTCACTACAGGGCGAAGCAGGCCTGGCAAGGTCAGCTATGCCTTAGCGTGCTTTATTTAATGAGATGGTCACTCCCTCCTTCCCGGTACTATGCTGAGGACAGGCTTTCATT
>NZ_JBMKHA010000052.1:0-6235 GCF_049238365.1 Enterobacter cloacae complex sp. IR53030 | reverse complement strand
CCGTGTCTCCTTTCCCGGGGAATGGCTATGGCACAGCGAAGGTGTAGCACTATTGGGATCAGTTATTTAGCATAGATCCAGGGCGAGATCGTGAACATTTTGTTAAAAATTAAAAATAGTTTTTTGCCTACAAAACAAATACTTATAGGCCTGTGATATGCAGTTAACTTTATAGTCAGGATCGCCTTCACACTTTTTAATCGTCACTGCACGTCATTTCAGCTCAAAAAATGCGCATGAAATCCAAAAAATGATAATTTCCATGATTTCCATAGTTAACAATTTGCTCACATCCTCACCCTGAAATTTGACCTGGTGATCCGGCTGTGATCTCATGCTCCTTTTCAGGAGTGCTCTCATGTCTATTGATGCCGTTTTCGCTCAGTTCTTCGACAATATTCACGACCCTCGCCAGCATGCCAAGATTTATTATCCCTTCTACGATGTCCTGTTTCTCACCGTCTGTGCCGTGATCGGCGGGGCTGAGGGCTGGGAAGATATTGAGGATTTCGGCGAGGTTCATCTTCCCTGGTTTCAATCCAAGGGACTGTTTAAAAACGGCATTCCTGTCCATGACACCATTGCCAGGATCATCTCCGGCATCAAACCAGAGCCGTTTCAGGCCGCCTTTGTGCGGTGGACTCAAGCCATTAACCAGCACACCGATGGCGCCCTGGTCGCTATCGATGGCAAAACCCTGCGCAGTTCCTATGACCGTGAGGATCGAACGTCGACCATTCACATGGTCAGTGCCTATGCCGCCGCCAATAAGCTGGTGCTCGGACAGATAAAAACCGACGCCAAGTCCAATGAAATTACCGCTATTCCCGAGTTGCTGGCGCTGCTCGACATCAAAGGCTGCCTGGTATCCATCGATGCGATGGGGTGCCAGACCGAGATCGCCGAGACCATCCTTCAGCAAGGTGGCGATTACTTATTGGCCGTCAAAGGCAACCAACCCAAGTTGTTCGAGGCGGTTCGACAGGCCCTCGCCCCGCTGGCGGCCACCCCGTTATGCGCAGAGACGATGACGCTTGAGAAGGCTCATGGCCGCATCGATGGTCGTGAGTACCATGTCATGGCGGCGGGCGAGTTGGCCGCCCAGTTTCCTCATTGGAAACAGTTGCACAGCATTGGCGTGGCCATCTCCTATCGCGTTGAAAATATGCAAAAAATTACCATAGAGCAGCGTTATTTCATCAGTTCCAAAGCGTTGGTGCAGGATGAGTTTGCGCGAGCGGTGCGTGGGCACTGGGCCATCGAAAATAGCCTGCACTGGGTGCTGGACGTCACGATGGGCGAGGATGATTGCCCGATTTATCGCGGTGATGCCGCAGAGATTTTGGCGTGCATCCGGCACATGGGGCTGAACATGCTCAGGGCCGAGACTTCACGCAAGGCGAGCGTAAGACGGAAGCAAAAAATCGCAGGAATGAGCAGTGAATATCTGGAAACGGTACTCAATGCGGGTCTCAAAAAACTGGGTGAAATTTAACAAAATGTTCACGCTCTCACCCTGACATAGCCCCTACGTAAACTGTCTAATAAGTCACATTATACGAACTATTGAGCATGTTATATCTATTTTACATGCTGTAAATTCAGTTCCATTAGTAAATAGATAAAAACCAAGGAGGCTTTATGAAAAATAAATAATGTGATCGTTGCCGGAGGGTGTTTTTGGAGTCTCGAAGACCTCCTTAGAAATCAGGACGGCGTGACGTCAACGAAGGTGTGTAGTGGCACTGAAATGGCGACTGCGCAAGACGTGAAGATGAGCTGTCTGATAGCAACGGATTATCAAGCAGAACCTTCTTAAATACAATTTATTCCACGCCAATACAGCGTGCTGTCTTTCAAATCACTAGGAGAAATTTATGTCACGTTTGAACACCCCTACCACAATCGACGCCGCGCCTACTGCTACCCATACCTCACTCAAGGCTGTGGAAAAACAACTGGGCCGCGTTCCTAACATGTTCCGCGTCGTTGCCAACAGCCCTGCTGCGCTGACTGGCTACCTGCAATTGAGCGCAGCATCAGCACAGGGCGGCTTGGGTACAGCGACTCTTGAGCGTATTGCCCTAGCCGTCGCTGAGATCAACGGCTGCGATTATTGCCTTGCTGGCCATTCCTTCCTAGGCCGTAAGGTGGCCAAGCTTGATGATGCTGAACTCACTGCCAACCGCAGCGGTGCATCAAATGACCCTAAGGCCGACGCAGCCGTGCGTTTTGCTGCCGCCGTAGTCCGCCAGCGCGGGCAAGTCAGCAATGACCAGGTCCAAGCGGTGCTGAACGCTGGCTACAGTGATGCACATGTAGTGGATATTCTGTTGGCTGTTGCCCTGAACACTTTCACTAACTACGTTAACGAAGTGACACAGACCGAGGTCGACTTCCCGGCCGTTCAACCACTAGGCATTGATGTCTAATCCATTGGTGCTCAACTACAGCAATTACCTAAGTTAGGTTCGACTCGAGTAAACATATAGTTTTTCTCAAGAGTCATATCATTTTAGTGGGCTACATAGAGTGAGTCCACATGGCTAAAAATAATTGGAGATATAAGATGACTATTCCCGAAATTGAAAATGGTGTCCAGACTACCAATATCCTTAGTAATAATCTCGGTGCAAAAGTCACTAAGTTTGGTATAGGTGGCATCTACGTTGCCATGACGATAATATATTTGTGGTTTGGTGGTATGAAATTCACTAGCTACGAAGCAAACGGTATACATGGTTTTGTTAGTAATAGCCCTCTGCTTTCATGGATGTATAGTTTCCTCAGCATTCAAGGATTCTCAAATTTTCTGGGTGTGCTTGAAATTTCAGTTGGCCTGTTAATCGCTGCACGAGTTTTCTCCCCTAAGCTCGCAATCTTGGGCGGTGTACTTTCAACCGGACTCTTTTTTACGACATTGTCGTTCATGCTGACTACACCCGGTGTTTTTGAGGCATCTCTTGGGTTTCCTGCGATCTCTGTGGTTCCTGGCCAGTTTTTGCTAAAAGATTTAGGCTTGTTTGTCGTGTCTATATTTATCGTAGGCACATCACTTACAGCACTGGAGCACAAAAACAAATAAGCCGCATCCGAAACAACTATAAGTTAGAGGGCCTTAAATTCTGCGGTATAGGTCTTGCAGTTCTTTTTAGCTGTCATAGGCACCTCGTTATGTGATTTTACTCACTTAGCGCGGTGTACAGAACTACTGGATCAGATCATTTTTTCGGGTTAACGGCCTAAGTGAAATAAATTCTGTAAACAGAAGGTCTCTTATAATCTGAAAGGCACATGGCTCTACTCTATAAGAGGACATTTATGAATACCTATCAAAAATCTATGAATGCGATTTCTGCTCTGACTAAGGAGCAGTATCGGGTGACGCAAGAAAATGGTACAGAGCGTCCAGGGACTGGTGAATTGCTAAAGAACACCAAGCCCGGCATTTACGTGGATATCGTGTCAGGTGAGCCTTTATTTGCGTCTTCTGCCAAGTATGAATCAGGGTGTGGTTGGCCGAGCTTTACCAAAGCGATAGACTCTGTCAACGTAATTGAAATCACTGATAGGTCGCACGGCATGACCCGCACAGAAGTGCGCTCAACTCATGGCGACAGTCACTTAGGCCATGTATTTTCAGACGGTCCCAAAGACCAGGGTGGCCTACGTTATTGTATTAACTCAGCGTCATTACGTTTTATTCCTAGGGAAGAAATGGCAAGTAAAGGTTACGCAGAGTATTTAGACCAAGTAGAGGACATTTAATTATGGCAATTGAACGCGCAGTATTAGCCGGTGGCTGCTTTTGGGGCATGCAGGATCTTATCCGCAAACGTCCCGGTATCACTTCAACCCGAGTAGGTTATACCGGTGGTGAAGTGGCTAATGCTACCTACCGCAATCATGGTAACCATGCTGAAGGCATTGAAATAATGTTCGATAATGAAATCACCAGCTATCGACAAATTTTAGAGTTTTTCTTTCAGATTCATGACCCTAGTACAGTAAATAGACAAGGTAATGACAAGGGCACATCTTATCGCTCAGCCATTTATTATACCTCTGAGGCACAGCATGCTGAGGCAGTAAAAACCATTGCTGACGTGGATGCTTCGGGATTATGGCCTGGAAAAGTAGTGACTGAAGTCGAACCTGCAAGTGATTTTTGGGAAGCGGAGGCTATGCATCAGGACTATTTGGAACTCCGACCAAATGGCTATACCTGCCACTTCCCCAGACCAGACTGGAAGTTGCCCTCATCTCAATGAGTTTGCAGCAGCCCACACAGACTTGCAATTTGCATACGACAACCACCCTTAATACAATCGGCTTAGGCGGTGGTTGTCACTGGTGCACCGAAGGCGTATTTTCATCACTTATTGGCATTGCTACTGTCAATCAAGGTTGGATCGCCTCAATTGGTGACAACGCTCAGTTCAGCGAAGCCATTGAAGTGGTTTTTGATCCGACTGTTATTTCTTTATCAACCTTGATCGAAACCCATTTACATACTCACGCGAGCACATCAAACCACTCAATGCGTGGTAAATATCGTTCAGCGATATACGCTTATGATGAGGTTCAGTATAACCAGGCTGTAAACATATTAGATGCCTGTAGAGCTGATTTTGAGCAGCCAGTCATTACTCAGGTTTATTTTTTTAAGGATTTTAAAGCGAATAAAACTGAGCTTATCGACTACTTTTATACAGCACCCAACAGACCATTTTGTCAAAGGTACATTCATCCAAAACTCACCTTCTTATTAGCACGTTTCAGCCACTATGTTGATACGCATAAATTGACAGAGTCAGGTGTAGAGTTAACATCGATATAGGCTGTGCTACTCTGCAAGTTCGAGCGTCATGATTACCAACTCTAGTAGTGGCATCGATCACACGAAAACTAAAACGATGTCACCGCAAACGAATGGGATCTGCGAGCAGTTTGATAAGGCGATCCTGAACGAGTTTTATCAGGTGGCTTTTCGCAACAAGTTAATCAAACGCTGGAGACGCGGCAAAATGATCAGGATGAGTGGCTGTCTTACAACAATGAACGAACTCATCAGGGCAAAATGTGCAACGGCAGAACGTCAGTTGAAACTGATCTGATCCAGTAGTTCTGTACACCGCGCTAAGTGAGTAAAATCACATAACGATACAACAACGTTACCCTACATAATCCCAAACTAATTTATCGTTGGAAACGCGAGTTATCCGTGAAGATGATAGAGCTTCTACGCGAGATCCTTTCCAACTGAGTCTGTTCGATGCTCTGTTATACCAATATCTTTGGAAACGCCCTTCGATGGTAGCTTGTTGCTTCTATCAACATTCATACACTTTTGTGAAAAAAATTTCCTGTGTATTTATCGGTATAGCATAAAGTCCATAATCAAATTAAAACGCTACCTAGTACAAAATTGCCTATTATTTAACCTTGACACTACCAATATGCACTGATCTGATATATATTGATTTAATGTATATTTTGCAGGCGATTTTTATGAAAAGTGCACTACTGCGGATCATCACCAACCAGAGCGCGTTTCCTTCATTGACGGAAATATCCTTGACGGGTCATAGCAACATCTCAGGGACAAACGGAGCAGGAAAAACCTCATCTCTTGTTCTGGTTCCTGTTTTTTATGGGATTGACCCTCAGTATATGGTCAGAGAAAAGCCTAAAACCTTTCTGGATTTCTATCTTTCTAAAGCACGTAGTTTTGTCATTTTTGAATATCAACGACAAGATCAGATCTCCTGTGTCGTGCTTTACAGACATAACAACACGTTGCATTACAGGTTTGTCAAAGGGGACGCCGATTCCACTTTATTTACAGAACAGAGCAAAATGAAGCTGAATAATGCGGAAAATATTGATTGCTGGCTCTCGGAAGACATCGCTCAGATAACAGAAGTGTCCCGGCAGATCAAAACCATCAAGGATTACTGCGCAATTATCCAGCACAACTTGTCGCACCTATCCCCGATTAAAGCTCGACAGTCAGGACTCAAGGATATTGCTGATAAATTCTCTCTGTGCCGTCCAGGGAAATCAATGAGGCACATTGAACGCTTAACGTCCGTCATGCACAAAAAAACAAAATTGATGGAAGGGTTAAAAGACATGGTTGCAGATTGCTTTATTGACAGTCAGCTAAATAACTGATCCCAATAGTGCTACACCTTCGCTGTGCCATAGCCATTCCCCGGGAAAGGAGACACGG
>NZ_JBMKHA010000051.1:0-6664 GCF_049238365.1 Enterobacter cloacae complex sp. IR53030 | reverse complement strand
AATAAGTGAAAAGGCCATCCGTAAGGATGGCCTTTTTGCGTTTCTGCGCTATACAAACTAATCCCCCAACGCCCTGCTTATACGGTAAACTACCTGCGTTTTTGCATCAGGATAGCGTTTATGAACCACTCCCTTAAGCCCTGGAATACCTTTGGTATTCAACGCAATGCTAATCACATTGTCCGTGCCGATACTGCACAGCAGTTGCTGAATGCATGGCAAAGCGCAACCGAAAAAAACGAACCCGTACTGATTCTGGGCGAAGGAAGTAATGTCCTGTTTCTCGACGATTTTGCGGGAACAGTGATCGTTAACCGCATCATGGGAATTGATGTGGAAGAGCGCGCCGATAGCTGGCACTTGCACGTGGGGGCCGGAGAAAACTGGCATCACCTGGTGCAATTTACCCTGGAAAAAGGGATGCCTGGCCTGGAAAACCTTGCGCTTATTCCGGGCTGCGCTGGATCATCACCGATTCAAAACATTGGTGCCTATGGCATCGAGCTGAAACATGTCTGTGAATACGTCGACTGCATCGAACTGGCGACTGGAACGGCTAAGCGTTTAACCGCAGAACAGTGCCGTTTTGGCTACCGTGACAGTATCTTCAAACATGAATATCAGGATCGCTACGTGATTGTCGCCGTGGGCCTGCGCCTGTCGAAGAACTGGCAGCCCGTACTGACCTACGGTGATTTAACGCGTCTCGATCCGGCTACCGCCACCCCCCGCGATGTGTTTGACTCGGTTTGTCATATGCGCATGACCAAGCTTCCCGACCCGAAAGTAAATGGAAATGCCGGAAGTTTCTTCAAAAACCCGGTGATCGACAGCGAAAAGGCAAAGGTCTTCCTTGAAGGATGGCCCGCAGCACCACATTACCCTCAGGCAGATGGCAGCGTGAAGCTGGCTGCGGGATGGCTTATCGATCAATGCCAGCTTAAAGGCACTTCAGTCGGAGGCGCTGCCGTTCATCAGCAGCAGGCTCTGGTACTGATCAATCAACATGATGCGAGCAGTGATGACGTGGTCAAACTGGCTCATTATGTTCGTGAACGTGTGGGTGAAAAGTTTAACGTCTGGCTGGAGCCAGAAGTCCGCTTCATTGGCCGCACAGGTGAAGTGAATGCCGTGGAGACCATCGCGTGAAAGACAACACCATCCCGTTAACCCTGATTAGCATCCTCGCGGATGGGGAGTTTCACTCTGGCGAGCAGTTGGGTGAGCAGCTGGGCATGAGCCGTGCAGGCATTAATAAACATATCCAGACCCTCCGCGACTGGGGTGTCGATGTCTTTACCGTTCCTGGAAAAGGGTACAGCCTGCCGGAACCCATTCAATTGCTGAATGAAGACGTGATTCGTAGCCAGATTGGGCACGGCAATGTTGCGGTGCTGCCGGTGATTGACTCAACGAACCAGTATCTTCTGGATCGTCTGCCTGAACTGAAATCCGGCGATGCCTGCGTTGCAGAGTATCAGCAGGCCGGGCGTGGTCGCCGAGGGCGAAAATGGTTCTCGCCCTTCGGTGCCAACCTTTACCTGTCCATGTACTGGCGACTCGATCAGGGCCCTGCCGCAGCGATTGGCCTGAGTCTGGTCATCGGGATTGTCATGGCAGAGGTGCTACACGATCTGGGCGCCGATCGGGTGCGTGTTAAATGGCCTAACGATCTTTACCTGAACGATCGTAAACTTGCCGGTATTCTGGTCGAACTGACGGGAAAAACGGGCGATGCGGCGCAAATCGTGATTGGCGCGGGCCTCAATATGGTGATGCGTAACGTACAAAACGATGTGGTCAACCAGGCCTGGACGAATCTCCAGGAGGCGGGGATCGTCATCGATCGTAACATCCTTGCCGTGCGTATGATTAAAGAGTTGCGCAGTTCACTGACGCTTTTTGAACAGGAAGGACTCGCAACGTTCCTGTCTCGTTGGGAAAAACTGGACAACTTTATCAATCGCCCGGTGAAATTACTGATTGGTGATAAAGAGATCTACGGCATTTCCCGCGGGATTGACGCTCAGGGCGCGTTGCTCCTGGAACAGGATGGCGTGATCAAGCCCTGGATGGGCGGTGAAATTTCACTGCGAAGTGCCGAATAACCGAATGGGGTGAATGATGCGAAAACCCGTTTGCGCGACCCTGGCTGTGATGATGAGCTTGCTGTTCTCTCCTCTCTCGCAGGCGGGTCAGGCCTGGGAGAGTTACAAGGCGCGCTTTTTCAAACCGGAAGGTCGCATTGTTGATACCGGCAACGGTGACGTTTCGCATACGGAAGGTCAAGGTTTCGCCATGTTAATGGCGGTGGCTAACGACGATAAAGCCACGTTCGATAAGCTCTGGCAATGGACCAACAGGACGCTAAAGAACAACGAAAATGGTCTGTTTTACTGGCGTTATAACCCCGCTGAGTCTAATCCGGTCGCTGATAAAAACAACGCCACAGATGGTGATGTCCTGATTGCATGGGCGTTGTTAAAAGCCGATGCGCGCTGGCATGACAAACGCTACAGCGCCGCATCGGATGCGATTACGAAAGCATTGATTGACCACAACGTAATCCGCTATGCGGGTTACCGCGTGATGCTGCCCGGCGTACAGGGATTTAAGCTTGAGGATGAAGTGGTCCTTAATCCTTCCTATTTTGTGTTTCCGGCCTGGCAGGCCTTTGCCGGACGCAGTCATTTGCCGGTCTGGCGTGAATTGATAAAGGACGGGAAACGTCTGCTGGGAAAAATGGGATCGGGTAAAGCGAATCTACCGACAGACTGGGTTTCGCTGGCATCCGCGGGCAAGCTGACGCCGGCCAAAGGCTGGCCACCGCGAATGAGCTACGATGCGATTCGTATTCCGCTGTACATAGCCTGGTCTGATAAACAAAGCCCGCTGCTGACGCCTGGAAAGCCTGGTTTGGTCAGTTCCCACGGGAACATACACCCGCCTGGGTTAACGTCACGACCAATGAATACGCGCCCTATATGATGGAAGGCGGTCTGCTGGCGGTCAGGGATTTAACGATGGGTCAGCCATCCGGCGAACCGGAAATCACCTCTAAAGACGACTACTATTCGGCAAGTCTGAAAATGCTGGTATGGATTTCAGCGCAATAATAACGCACTGACAATCCCCTCTCCCTACAGGGGAGAGGGGTAAATCCTTTATTGCGGATACGGTACCCAATCTCCGCCGTTCAGACGAACGTACGGTTTGTTCTGGTACTGAATCACCACAGCATTCGCGTTTTCGGAGACCTCTGCCGTTTGCGGCAGGTTGCTGGTGAGCTGATTCCAGTTCACGCTATCTTCCACAAACAGCTTCCCGTCCACGGTACGGGCAACCAGTTCTGAAATTGCCAGATAGCTGGTTGGCTGTGTAATCTCAATCGGCGCGCCCTGGTGCGGAGCCTTCATACCAAAGAATTTAATGCCCGCAGGCACGTTGGTAATGGACGGGCTTGGAATATCACGCAGACCTGACACCTGCATTCTGTCGCCTTTCAGCGCGCCGCCGTGTTCAGGCACGACAACCACCATCACTTTACGGCCTGATTTTTCCAGCTCAGTGAAGAACGCATCCAGCTCGTCGAAGAATTTCTGCGCACGCACTTTATAATCTGCCGTTTTGCTCACGCCCGGGAAGTGGTTACCGTCGTGAAGCGGCAGGGTGTTAAAGAACGTCGCACTGCGCGGGTTGCTGTCTTTTTCGATGGTTTGCAGCCAGCGCTGCAGTACGGCTGTATCGTCGTAAACAGGTGAACCGTCGAAGCCGAGCAGAGTAACGGGAAGCCCGGTTTGATCCATCAGCGGTGCCTGCATGCCACCCTGTTCACGCACCTCTTTCAGGAAGTTACCGAACTGGCCGTTATGTCCCAGCATCAGATGCTGCGTAAAGCCCAGCTTCGCGAGGTTATCGAACAGATAACACTGATTCCCTGCCGGCTGGTACAGGTTTTTATGCGATGTCTGACCGCAGCTTGCACGCAGCAGGCGAATCGCTGCCGGGCCGCTGTATGAGGTGGCAGAGTTGAAATCTTTAAACTGGATATCGAAATGAGACCACAGTGGGTGAGACATTAATCCGGCTGCATCCACATCGGCCCAGGAGAGGGAACAGATGTTAATCACCAGCAGCTCAAACGGTTGAGCATCTGCCGGCAGTGCATCCGGGAATTTCGTCTGTCGCTTATCTTCTGCGGTATAGAAGCTGGAAAGCCACGCATTGAGGTTGGTGGAGGTCGGCGGTGCGGTCTGGGTTGGAATATCACCTATCACAGGCGTATCGCCTGCCGTGGTAACAGTAGCCGCTGCGCTTCCACCCGTGGTGGTCACCGTGGTGGTTGGTTGACCGGCAGGCCACAGGGAGAAGTCCGGTCCTGCCAACGTCAGCACGTTAAGCCAGATCATAATGGCGACAACAAACACCGTGACGCGGATCCACTGCGACAGGAACAGCCAGGCCACCAGCAGGACAAAGATAGCGCCAATCATCTGCCAGTTAATAAAGCGCTCAACCAGATCAAGCATGTAGTCTGCACTGAAGCCCGCAACCTGTGACCCCTGGCTCATTATGCTGTCCGGACCCGGTAGCCAGGTATCGTGCCAGAACAGCGCAAAGCCGACGGGGATGGCTACCCAGTGACGTAAACGATGCAGCCTGATATTCGGCAACGGCATCAGCAGGAAGGCCATAAAGACCAGGTTAAGCAGGGGATGGAAATTCAGATAGCCTGCCCAGAGCAAACCAAACTTCACCAGAAAGTAAAAGTTCCAGCCGGAAAGGCCGCGCCAGTATTGCCAGAGCGGCGAGGGTGACGAAGCGGTATAGGTAGAATTAGTCATGTTTTCGGTCTGCCTTGACGTGTGATGCCCGTGTCAGTGTTCCGGCTGGTTTTACATAGCGAGGTTTTATAAACATCACTCTGGCCGTATCACGGATACGACGTATGGAATGGCGCGCATAGTAGCCAAGCGGGAAAAAGATCAGCGCACAGAATACGACCAGTTGAATAATATCGCTGATATTCATGATGGTACGTTCTCCCCATTCTCGGTTAATAAGCGATGGGGTTCCGGAACCCGACGCCAGACATGACCGTCATGTCTGGCATTGAGAATCGGTTTTGCATCGCTGGTGATCGCCAGCGGTTTAACCCATTGTTCAGGCTGAAGTGCGCGCATCTGCACCAGCTCCGCGCTGATAGCATTATCTTCGAACCAGATCATACGGTTTGAGAAAATATCCCCGGTAGGCAGGGGAAAGATGTGGTTAAGCGCGGTATCAAGATCGTTCACCCGGCAGAAGGACAAAAATAGCACCAGGCGATTGTCGCCAATGGTCATGATGTCCCCTGTACGATTCGGACGACATAAGGTGAGAGCCTGTTCAACGCGGATACCCGGAACAGGACGCAGGGCAACCATCACCCCTTTCCCGTCCGCAGGAAGTAGCGTGTTGCTCATCATATTGCCGACGGCGTCGCAGAAGTTATCCCATTTCTGGTATCCGCGCAGCTTCATCGGCTGCGTCATGGAGAGCAAGGTGGAAATGTCTTCCGGCACATGGCGGCTGAACTGCTGGCCCTGAACGCTTTCGATTAGCGTCAGGCAGCGTGACAGCGGCGCATTCCATGGAACAACCATATTTGCGCCGCAGCCAAGCAGCAGACGCTCATCGGTGGCGCGCAGGCTGGTATTGTTTTCCCGCACCACAATTTTTAATGCGCTGCCGCGCTGGCGACGTAAGGTATGAATCTGTCTCGCCAGCGTCTCAATCTGGTTATTTTGCATCAACGAGAAAACAAGGGATGCCGCCTGGGTTGTACGAGCTTCATGAAAAAGCGCTTCGTTAGACTCAAACAGCGACCAGTTTTCCGACAGCGCGGGCGCGCCCTCTAAAACCGCAATATGGCTCAGGATGCGTTTTTCATCACTCCGCGGCTGCACAACCGTTTCTTCCTGCTGTGCCAGGTGCCATTTCCCCTCACTCTGTTTCAGGGTCAGCTGTTGCCTGGCGCTCACGCCTTTTTCATTACACCAGAAAGCAATATCGTAGAGATAGCTGCCCACCTGGTCACGCAGACTGGCCAGACCGAACAGGGAGCGATATTCACCCATTAAAAGTGAAAACAACTTGTCATTATTACTGCCGGGATTGACGACCAATAGCGTGCAATTTTGAAATTTTGCCCATTTATTGATTTTTTCCAGCCACGGCAGCAGTTTTTCAGCAGGGATATTTTGCAGGACGTTATTTGCGCATTTAAGAATCACGAAATAGTGATCCGGATCAATGGAGCACTGAACGTCGCGGGACAAAAAGTATAGACTATCCACTTCTGCTGACATGGAAAATAAGCGCACGGTTTGCGGTCCGCCGTCACTTTCCAGCGTGATAATTTTCTTCGGCTCTTCGCCCATGCTAATGACAGCCACGCGGGAATCCTTATCCTGGGCGGCAATTGTCTGGTTTACCAGACTGATGGCATCTTCATTACGGTCGGTATTAATCCACCAGACTCCACCGACTGGCATGTGGCTCAATTCGTCCCATAATGACTGGATGCCAATAGAAAATATGGAGTCCACGGTGTCCCTCTTTTCGTCTAATTTATCTGTATCTCAGTTTACTAGGGAAGGTGCGAACAAGTTCCTGATATGAG
>NZ_JBMKHA010000050.1:0-6877 GCF_049238365.1 Enterobacter cloacae complex sp. IR53030 | reverse complement strand
TCATGTGCAGCTCCATCAGCAAAAGGGGATGATAAGTTTATCACCACCGACTATTTGCAACAGTGCCGTTTCCTGAATGCTGACATATCGCCGTGTTGAAGTAGACGTCAATCTTCTCGCCGGTATAGGCCCGGTAACCTGCCTCCAGTAGTTCCTTTTCCACGACATTACCTCGCATTTTTATTGTCTGAGTCTAATCATAGACCGATGCGAGGCTGAGGGAAGTGGCGGGTAGCAGAAATATCACTCGGGCCTTTTCTGTAACAATGGCTCCCGCTCCGGCGGCAAATATTCCAGCATTGCAGGCGTCGGCGGCGGCAGGCGGTTATCGGCGATGTGCTTGTCCACATCGATATGACTGATTTCGCCATTCTCATGGTGATGGACCGTCAGCACCCTCGCTTTGTTCAACTCTGTAACCAGTTCACGGGTAATACGTAAACTTTCCGCCAGCTCATGGTCTTCCAGTCCTGGTCTGCGACTGCGACGCTCCACCCGAAAACGAAACTGGTTGTATTTCGCCCAGCCGATCAGCACCAGTCCGTTGACCAGCGCGACAAGGATGTAAAACGTGACCGTATCCAGCGTGGTGAAAAAAGGACGCACGCCCATATACGGTGAATGCGCCAGGGCCGTAATCAGCCCTTTGTAGATTAAGTATAAAAATCCAACCCAGGCAAAAATCGTTAACAGAACGTCAATGATGCGCGGCAGCAGACGCCGCTCCGTAAAGATCAGCGGCTGACTCATGATTCGATCCTCCCTATTCCACGGTCAGGACTCACCCAGCGCGCCCTGCCGCGTTTGCGTTTGAGCATCACTTTCGGGAATGACACCAACGTGGTAAACAGGCTCAACAGCCAGTACACCACCGGGAACCAGATTATCCAGAACAATGAGGCGCCAATGCCTTTTTCATAGCGTCGTTCAATCATCAGGCTTATCGCAAACTGTATTAAGCAGACCACGCCGAGAATAAGTCCGGTAAAGGCTGGCGGGAACAGATGTTGAACATACAGCGAGTCCGGCATCGGGATCATCAGTCCCAGCAGGAACAGCACGATACTGATCGCATAGGCAAATGCCCACGTGGTAGAAAAGCAGAACTCGAAAAATAGCGGCCACATGCGGCGGAACTCCCACGACCACAGACGGCGCATGTTAACAATAAACACCTCCGCCCCGCCTTGCGCCCAGCGCAGGCGCTGCTTCCACAGCCCTCTTAACGTTTCAGGCATCAGGATCCAGCACAGCGCGCGCGGCTCAAAGAATATCGACCAATGGCGCAATTGCAGCTTCCAACTGATATCGATGTCTTCGGTGATCATGTCCGGGCTCCAGTACCCCACCTCGGCCAGCGCGCGACGACGAAACGCCGCAACTACGCCAGAGACGCTAAAGATCTGACCATAGACTCGTTGAGTACGCTTAATTAAGCCGATAATGGAAGAGAACTCACCGACCTGCACACGACCGATTAGCGTGGAACGGGTGCGAATACGCGGGTTGCCGGTTACCGCCCCAACGCGTGGGAACTGGATCAGCGGAGCGACCAGATACGCCACGGCATCGCGATCCAGTAACGCATCGCCATCAATACACACCAGGTAATCGCTGCGCGCAGCGGCCGCGCCCGTTTTGAGCGCCAGCGCTTTGCCCTGGTTTTCAGCCAGATGAATGACGCGCAGGCTGGGGTACTCAATCGCCAACTGTTCCAGAACATCGTGCGTATCGTCCGTTGAACCGTCGTTAATGGCAATCACTTCGATATTCTTGTAGCGCTGTGCCATCGCAGCGCCGATGGTTTCCCGCGCGTTGATCCCTTCGTTAAAGCAGGGGATCAAAATGGAAACCAGCGGATTTCCCTCCAGCGTCGGTGGCGGTGTATCGTCTCCCCATTTCCAGTGACGCTCACGATAAAACCAGAAATAGACCCCGCCGCTTATCCATAATGCAGACATGAATAAAGGCCAGAAGAAGACGAAGTTCAACATGACTTCACCTGTAAAGATGACAGCCACGCCAAACGGCAGGCTGAACATCAGGCAAAGTATCAGGAAAGCAATAATGCGATCGGTCATTTTTGCGGGTACCAGTATGAGGAGAACGTCGAGCGAATCTCTGACATCTCAGGTTTGTCGCTGATGAAATCATCCGGATAATAGCCGTAGTTACCTGCACCACTTAGTTTCAGTTGGCGCATCCATTCGGCTATTTGTTTTCCACTGATTTCTGCCTCGTCCCCGGATTTACGCCAGTCTCGTGCCTGCAGTTCAAACACGGTTTTGTCCAGCGCGCCGGGCGTTTGTGCAACGGCATTGACTAATCTGTCGAGCCAGGCATTGGCATCATTAGCCGGGATCTGCTCCATGAATGGCATCGCCATGGGTGCCGTCCAGTCATAGGTATTGAGGAAATCATTCAGGTTTTGCGCAAACCAGGCTTCGCTTTCAGGCTCCAGTACCGGCATGGCGTATATATTGCGGGCAGTTTGCACCTGCGGACCGCGAATATTGCGTACCGATTGCGTCAGTTGCTTAGTAAAGTCGATCAGCATCTTACTTTTCAGGCGCGTCCAGCGTTCGAAGGTTTGAGGGTTGCTACGGATTTGCTCAATACTTCCCGGAAGCCCTGCGGCGCGGTAGGCGGCTAACGCCTCCGGTGACGCATCTTCAAAGTCCGTCAGGAAAGCATCGTCGTGGAACAAAATCCCTTTGAAGCTGGCATGCTTCGCCAGGTCTTCATAGATTTCAGTGATACGTTTACGCGCTTCGCTGTCCCAGGGAGACAGACGCACATAGTTCTCGTGATTGATCGCAGTGCGTCCTGTTTTCGGATCCCATGCCGTCACGCGTGGAATGGAAGCATCGAGGTCGAAAGCCAGTACCGGCATCCAGGCATATACCGTCACCCCGGCCCGCGTTTGTAACTGCCAGGAGATATAGTTAAAGAGATCGGCACGCATCGGCAGCCAGCGGTTAGGGAAATAGAGTTCGCGAATATTCCCGTCGCCTTTAGGATCGGCGTACGCCTGCAGGAAGACATGAGAAATGCGCATGTCATAAACACGCTGGATCAGCTTGTCGATGTTTCGCTTCTGCTGGGCAGGATCTTTGTCATACACGTAATCCAGATCGACGTGCATCACACGCATCGTTTGTGGTTCACGTACCTGAGCAACCTGACTGGCAAAGCGCTTGAGAGACGGGTTATCAGAGATCAGTACGCGCGGGATATCATCAAGAAACGCAGCGTTCGCCAGCCCTTCATTGAGCGTAAAGGCCATCTTATAGCCATGTTCTTTGGCCAGCTTTAAGGTGGTGCCGTTAGCCGCACCATAAGGCCACACCCACGCGCGCGGCGATTTCCCGGTTACCGATTTAATCTTATTGGTGATCAGCGAGATATCAGTATTAATGCGACGATTGTACTGTTCGTCGGTTTCGTAAGTCCCTGTTTTCTTATCGAAAAGGCGATTCGCCACCGCAGGTTCTTTGCTTCCTTGCGGGTTCGCCTCAGCGCCGAAATGCGAGTTCCAGGTGTGCGCCCCCACTTCCACCAACGGCGATTTGCCCATTTCCTCGACCATCTTCCAGGTGGCAAATTTATCTCGCGCCGTCATTAAGCCGCCAAAATCGACTTTTTTATTGGCTGGAGAATCAACCCAACTGCCCACTGGAGCCCAGAGCGCAGGCCAGTTGTAGGCTTTCAGCAGCGGCCAGACGCGGGTATAAAAACTGCTGTATCCGTCGTCAAAGGTGAGTAAGACCGCTTTTTCCGGCAACACAATTTTACCGTCATGAGCGTCCAGAATTTGCTGCACGCTAATCGGGTTATAGCCATTATCACGCAACCAGGCCATTTGGTCGCTCAACGCGCTGGTGCGCACGGAGAGGTAGCGCTGGTCGGCGGCGCCATCCTCAACATCATGATAGCCGAGCACCAGGAAGCTGTTTTTCGGCCATGGATGATCTGCCGTCAACGGCGTTCTCTCTGCGGGAGGAACATAGCGAGGCGTTGTATTGTGCGCGCTACTGCACGCGGTAATCATCAACCAGCCAGCGATTAATGCGCTAAGCCACAGGCATCTTTTCAGCATGAACAATCCTTAAAACCTGACATTTAAATCGAAAGCGAGGGAGATATTCCGCTCACGTTTACCGTCATAGGGGCGTTTATCCCAAACCAGCATCACCCCGCCATCTACGACGTTGTTCCATTTGAGCCGTTGTCCATATCCCACCTGAACGATAGCGCCAACGTCTTCACCTTGCTGCCAGTAGCCACCCACTCCGGCTATGCCTTGCTGGGTCCACACGGTGTCATAATGGCGGTAAAGAACCTGTTCCGCGCTCAGGCCTGGCACAACGGAAAAATCACTCTTAGGGTTGTAATACGGCACATTCTCTTTAGTGTTGGTGCTCCCACCGATACCCGGGGTAAAGTCCAGCGTAAAGCGCGGCGTGGTCCACATGCGCTCTTTTCCGCTCAGCCCATATTCGATGCGATCGTTACCATCCGAGAAATGTGATGCGGCAAACGACAATTGGTATTCACGTCGTTCGTTTTGATACCAGCGAACAAACAAATCGCCGCTGTTGGCATATACGCCGCTACGCAGCGCGCGCAGTGGCGTGTTGCGCGAAAGACGCTCGGCCGAACCGCCCACGCGCCAGTTATCGTTGAAATCATGCCAGGCGGAAAGACGACCGCCTATTTTCTGCCCATCGCCATAGTTTCGGCCAGACACTTCCATTTCGGCCCAGTAATCACGGGAAGTCCATTCCGCACCAGCCGCCAGATCGCGGCTAATCCCTTTCCCTTCCTCAAACTCGCCGGTTGCGAAGTTGAATCCGGTAAACAGTCGCCAGTTGTCATTAATTGGCGGGCTGTAAATGGCCGTGTTGATGTTGAAATCATTCTTACCGCTGACCGGGCTATCGGACGAGATCCCCTGCGTGCCGCTAATACGTACTTCCGACATTTTATGCACATCACGCATGCGTGCGAGGCGCAGCGTCGCTTCATCATCCGGACTGCGAGCAATAACGTCATCCGTCAGTTCATCGGCCTGCTTCCACTCCTGGAGATCCAGCGCCACATAGGCCTGCTGACGCTCCAGTTCCAGGTTACTGGGCTCAATCACTTCCGCCAGTTTAAGCTCTTTCTCCGCCGCATGCGGCAGTCCACGGGCTTCAAGAACAGAAGCATAGGATATGCGCAGCCCTTGGTTACCCGAGCCTGTTCGCGCCAGATGCTCTGCGAGTTTTTCTGCCTCCGGCAGTTCATTGGCAGCGATATGATATTGCGTCAGCAGCGACTGTCCCAGCAGCCAGTTATCGTTTGGCTGCGGCGTTGGCGAACCATAGATGCGTCGCAGATATGGGCTGTCTTTAATTAACGCATCGACCTGTTTTTTAGCTGCATCAAAGTTTTCATTATCGATGTGCGCGTAGAACAGATCCTGTTGATCCTCAGGACCGAGCGGCGTAACCGGAATCGGTCCGTTCGGATAGTAGATGCTCATCAGCATCGCTTCGGTTTTTTCCGGCTGCCGTTCGCTTAACCATGCCGATGCTACCCAGCGTTTTGCGTAGTTTGGCACCTCGCCGCTCGCAGACAGCGATTCGTATTCACTAATCACTTCAGAAGTGCGTTTACGGACCAGCAAGGCGCCCATGCGGTCAATTCTGGCCCGACGGACATCATTCTGCGCAGAAGGCTCATCTTTCCAGGCAGTCAGCAACTGGTCATAACGGGCTAGCGCTTTATCAGCCACGATAAAACGCTCTTCTTCATTACGCGCAGAGGTATAAGAGGAACGTACCATTTCAGCCGCCGCATCAAGCTCAAGGCGACGCTTCACCGGATCGGCAGTTGGTACCACCTCTGCCATATTTAAGGCGGGCCCGGAAACGCGGTTTGCTGACAGCGCAGACAGCAATGTGGATTTTGCATTTTTTTTGCCTGGATCGACGTCATCCGCCTGGCTGGCAACTAACAATGCATCCCAGTTTTTTCCCTGCGAATGGTAGACATAGGCAAGTAGCGCATCAGAATCAGCCCCGGGATGCGCCTGCGCCCATTTATTCGCTTCAGTAAGGGCTTGCTGATTGTAGCGAGCATCCGCCAACGTCATTATCCAGCCGGTACGTACATCTACGTTATCAGGCTCTTCCTGTAAAACGCTTTCCCAGATGGCTAAAGAATCATTCCAGTTCTTCTGGTTGCGATATGCTCGTGCAGCGGCGACTTTGCCCCGGGCAGGTACATTCATCTGTCCACGATACTGCTGCCAGATTTCAATTGTGGTTTTATCGTTGTTATCGACCCAACTGGAAACTTGCAGCCAGTCGGCAACCTGATTTGGCGTTAGCGCGCTTTTCTTTCCCTGATCCTCAAGGAAACGTAATAGCGGTGCGCTATTACCTCCCCGCGCTTCAATAACCAAAGCGTCATAATCTGATACCGCCGCAGAGATTGGCATCGGGAAAAGAATGCTTGCCGTAAATAAACAGCTTACAGACTTAAAACGTTTAATGAAGTTGGCATGTCGACGCATACTTAACATATCTGCCCTTATATCTTACATCATAGTTAAAATAATAGTTTTCAATAAGTTACAGTCAATCCCTGACGGTTGCCGACCATGTAAGACGCACTGCCGCTTATTTCGTAATAGGGTTATGAAGCAATTAATTCTTTCGTCTTATTGACTACCCGTGCCTCGTCCTCTAATCATTGGAAAGAAGGCATAAACTCGAGAATTTTATCACTCAGCGTAGTTCGTGGCTATGTAATAAGATAATGCTTAGGCAAAAAAAGGATTTTAGACTAAGTTATTCTAAGGAAGGTGCGAACAAGTTCCTGATATGAG
>NZ_JBMKHA010000049.1:0-7125 GCF_049238365.1 Enterobacter cloacae complex sp. IR53030 | reverse complement strand
AGATCCTTTTTGATAATCTCATGACCAAAATCCCTTAACGTGAGTTTTCGTTCCACTGAGCGTCAGACCCCGTATAGTGTTTTGCAGTTTAGAGGAGATATCGCGATGCATACGCGGAAGGCAATAACGGAGGCGCTTCAAAAACTCGGAGTCCAAACCGGTGACCTCTTGATGGTGCATGCCTCACTTAAAGCGATTGGTCCGGTCGAAGGAGGAGCGGAGACGGTCGTTGCCGCGTTACGCTCCGCGGTTGGGCCGACTGGCACTGTGATGGGATACGCGTCGTGGGACCGATCACCCTACGAGGAGACTCTGAATGGCGCTCGGCTGGATGACGAAGCCCGCCGTACCTGGCTGCCGTTCGATCCCGCAACAGCCGGGACTTACCGTGGGTTCGGCCTGCTGAATCAATTTCTGGTTCAAGCCCCCGGCGCGCGGCGCAGCGCGCACCCCGATGCATCGATGGTCGCGGTTGGTCCGCTGGCTGAAACGCTGACGGAGCCTCACGAACTCGGTCACGCCTTGGGGGAAGGATCGCCCGTCGAGCGGTTCGTTCGCCTTGGCGGGAAGGCCCTGCTGTTGGGTGCGCCGCTAAACTCCGTTACCGCATTGCACTACGCCGAGGCGGTTGCCGATATCCCCAACAAACGGTGGGTGACGTATGAGATGCCGATGCTTGGAAGAGACGGTGAAGTCGCCTGGAAAACGGCATCGGATTACGATTCAAACGGCATTCTCGATTGCTTTGCTATCGAAGGAAAGCCGGATGCGGTTGAAACTATAGCAAATGCTTACGTGAAGCTCGGTCGCCATCGAGAAGGTGTCGTGGGCTTTGCTCAGTGCTACCTGTTCGACGCGCAGGACATCGTGACGTTCGGCGTCACCTATCTTGAGAAGCATTTCGGAACCACTCCGATCGTGCCTCCGCACGAGGCCGTCGAGCGCTCTTGCGAGCCTTCAGGTTAGAGGCCGTCGACAATGATAATCTGGATCAACGGACCTTTCGGCGCCGGAAAGACGACGCTCGCTAAGCGGCTGCGCGATCGGCGTTCCAAATCGCTGATCTTTGACCCCGAGGAAATCGGGTTCGTGGTGAAAGAAACGGTCCCCATGCCAGCGAGCGGAGACTATCAGGATCTCCCCTTGTGGAGGGGACTTACGATCGCGGCGGTCAGGGAGATTCGAAGGAATTACTCGCAGGACATCATCATCCCAATGACGCTCGTGCACCCGGACTATCTGACTGAGATACTCGACGGGGTAAGGCGGATCGACGATCAGCTGCTGCACATCTTTCTGACGCTCAACGAGGACCTATTGCGTCACCGGATCGCGAACCAGACCATGCATCCTGACCCGAATCGAAATGCGGAGATTCGAGAGTGGCGATTAGCGAATGTCGCCCGATGCTTGGCCGCAAGGGAACGGCTTCCATGCACAACCCGTGTTCTCGATAGTGGTGCACACACCAGCGATGAACTCGCAGCGATGGTGCTCGACGGAATCGATGGGCGCACCTGATCGCCTTCGACGCCTGCGCAAAGCGTAGCGCGAGGGTGGCGGGCTCACGACCAAACGCCCAGAGGTCGATCATCGCAGGGATGTTTGGCTTTGTGGTGCGGACGACGGGACTCGAACCCGTACTCTCACAGAGAAGCAGATTTTCGTACCACCTCGACTTTCGCCGCCGTCTGATGACGTTCGTGGTCTGGACTGTCCCTTCGCCATTGCCCGAAGGCTTTAGGCGCCGCCCGTCCAGTCTCTACACCTTCCCCCGAAGGGGCTTGGCTCGGGATTGGCTTAGGGTATTGCCCGTTAGCGTTCCCCGACTTTGAGCGGTTCTACTCCGCGGATTTCCCCGCGGGCACTCCAATTTTAAAGTCTGCTGCGTCTACCGATTTCGCCACGTCCGCCTTTTTTCGCCGTTCCTAGCGCTCGTGCGATGCACCTATGTTGCACCTAGCGCCGAATCGTTCTTCGTCATCCTGAAAAACCACGTCTCCTAAAGCCTTGCATAGCTTATCTTTTCTCCACCACGAACTTTTTTGTGGGATGGTAGAAAAAAAGACTTTTTAAGTCCGCTGGCTTGCCAGGCCTTGTTAGCTTGTACGGTCATGGTTATCGGGTAAAGAATATTGACGGCATCGCTGGTGTCGGTGGCTGAAAAGCCGGCTCCCATCAGGGCAATAGCCATTTCAGATGCAGGCGTACAGGGCAATGGTCAACAGCTACAGCCTGTCTGACGATTCCGGCGTCATGGCTGTGGCGGCTATCACGCATTTTTTGTTCGGTCAGGCGGTGTTTTCGTACCTCAATGGTTGGAGCGTGTTGATCGGACCTGGTACAGGTTTGGACAGCACGGGCTGCAAATACGCAAGGGATTTAATGGGCCTGGTGGCGTTCACGGCTTTTATCGTGACGTTTCTGTTCAGGGGCTACTCATAATCTCGTGGCTCGGCGGTTCCCGGCACACCATGACAGTAAGGAAGGACCCTGTGTCTCAACTCTCCCAGCTTCGAAGCCCCGCCGCCGTGCAGGCTGCCATCGATGAGTTCGTGCAACTGGGCCGCACGAAATTCCTGGCGCGCCACGGCTACGGCAAGTCCCGCGACTTCCTGGTACGTGATCCGAAGACCGGCACCGATTGCGATTCCAAGGCCATCGCCGGTGTGGCCTTCGGCAAGCAATTTCCCGAGCAGGGCCCGCTCACTGCTGACAGCTTCTCCGGTGGCGAGACGACCGTCGTTCCGGCGCTGACGCGGCTCGGGTTTCGCATCATTCGCATCGGCGAAGACTGGTCCGAAGAAGAGGTCCTGGCCACGGTCGAAGACTATTTCGACATGCTGCGTGCCGAGGCGGCTGGGGAGCCGTACCACAAGTCCGAGCACAACCAGGCACTGCGCCAACTGCTGAACGGTCGCAGCAAGTCTTCAGTCGAGCTCAAGCACCAGAACATTAGCGCCGTACTCGATGCCCTGGGCCTGCCCTATATCAACGGCTACAAGCCACGCGGCA
Source organism: Enterobacter cloacae complex sp. IR53030 (assembly GCF_049238365.1). Taxonomy (NCBI): domain Bacteria; kingdom Pseudomonadati; phylum Pseudomonadota; class Gammaproteobacteria; order Enterobacterales; family Enterobacteriaceae; genus Enterobacter; species Enterobacter cloacae complex sp. IR53030. The sequence continues at coordinate 4,110 of NZ_JBMKHA010000049.1, read as the reverse complement.
ACAGCCAACTGCTGCTGCGTAAATCCGTACACGCCTACGTTCTGGAACATCAGCAGACGGTCGGCGCTCTTGTCGATGCCCTGGAGGAGGTAAAACTTCCGGGTGACAAAACCTACCGAGCGGCTTTGGTAGAACCACCCGCCCGTGAAGTGCTTGTGCGTACCCCGGCATCTCTACGGCAACGCCTACCGCGAAAGTTCGATTATGCCGCTCGCGATGAAGCCAACCGCAAGCTGGGCCGGGCAGGGGAGCAGTGGGTGATTGGCTACGAACAGCAACGCCTGACCGAGCTCGGCCACCCAGAGCTTTTTCAGCGGCTGGATTGGGTGTCCGACACCCAGGGAGACGGTGCGGGGTTCGACATCCTGTCGTTCGAAGAGGACGCCCATGAGCGCTTCATCGAGGTGAAAACCACCAATGGCGGGGTAGGCTCGTCTTTCTTGGTCAGCCACAACGAACTCGAATTCTCCAAGGAGGCGGGCGATCAATTCCATCTGTATCGCGTGTTCCAGTTTCGGGACGGTCCGCGCCTGTTCACGCTACCCGGCGACCTCAGCCAACATGTGCATCTCAAGCCGACGGACTACCGGGCGAGTTTCCGGAGTTTGGTGGGGTAAAGGCAGGGTTCTGTTGAGCCGAATGGCTGTGTGCGGCCGATTCTGTTGAAAAAGTAGCGGCCTCCCCATGCCGTTGGCAAAATTGCTTTGTCAGCGAGCGTGGGGGCGAACAGCATGATGGGACAGTTACCGGGAGGACAGCAGCGCCTGTTCTACTCGTTCAATCTGGAAGATCACGTCCCGGCCCAACATCTCCTGCGCAGCATCGACCAGTGCTTGGATCTCAGTGATCTACGTGCCTACCTGGCAGATTTCTATAGCCCCATCGGGCGTCCCTCGATTGACCCGGAGTTGATGGTGCGCATGCTGGTCGTCGGCTACTGCTATGGCATTCGTTCCGAGCGGCGATTGTGCGAAGAGGTGCACCTGAACCTGGCCTATCGCTGGTTCTGCCGGTTGGGTCTGGAAGACGAAGTCCCCAATCACTCGACCTTCTCGAAGAATCGCCATGGGCGTTTTCGTGACAGCGATCTATTCCGCTGGTTATTCAATGAGGTGCTGCGGCGCTGCATGGCAGCCGGCCTAGTCAAGGGTGAAGGTTTCGCCGTCGACGCCAGCATCATTAAGGCGGATGCCAGCCGGCAACGTGGGGTGGCGGGAGATGAGGTCGATTGGAACGATCCAAAGCTCAGCAGCCGCGCAGTGCGCGAGTACCTCGAAGCCCTTGATGAAGAGGCGCTGGCTGAGGCTCTTCCCAAGAAAATTTCGCTCACTGATCCTCAGTCCCGTTGGACAGCAGCGCCAGGTGGCCCGGCCTTTTTTGCCTACTCCACGAATTACCTGATCGACACTGAGCACGGTGTGATCATGGACGTGGAAGCTACCCCGGCGCACCGTACCGCCGAAGTCGATTCGACTAGGACGATGGTCGAGCGTGTCGAGGCGCAGTTCGATCTCACACCGGAACGCCTTATCGGCGATACCGCTTATGGCACCGCCCCGATGCTGGCCTGGATGGTCGAAGAAAAGGACATCGAACCGCATGTGCCGGTGTGGGACAAGACCGAGCGCAAGGACGACAGCCTCTCCAGTAACGACTTTCACTGGAGTCAGGACGCCAATGAATATCGCTGCCCAGCCGGCAAACCGCTACGCAGTGAATGGCGCGCCTTCACCCAGCAAAGGTCGCGGGTAACTAAGGCCAAAACCGTCATTTACCGCTCCAGCCAAACCGACTGCGCCACCTGCCCGTTGAAAGCGAAATGCTGCCCCAACACGCCGAATCGGAAGATCGTCCGCAGCATCCATGAGGCTGCCCGCGACGTGGCTCGACGCATCGCCAAGACACCGGAGTACCTCGTCTCTCGCTGCGAACGAAAGAAGGTGGAGATGCTTTTCGCCCACCTCAAACGGATCATGAAACTCGACCGTTTACGACTGCGTGGCCTAACGGGTGCCACTGACGAATTCACCTTGGCTGCGATGGTGCAGAACCTGCGCCGCATGGCCAAGCTTTTGCCTCAAGGGCCACCGCTGACGGGATAGGTATGCCTGCTACGAGCAGAAACCCTCAAATTAACCCTTAAACCTGAGCAAGGACGCTCAGTGAAACGCCGGAAGGCAACTTGAAGTGGCTTGCAGCCACTTCGACAGCAGGCACACCTGATCGGCAGGCTGCCGCTAAAGCTACTTTTTCAACAGAATCGGCCGATTTGTGCCGGTCGTCAAGGACCGCTTCGGATCACTCTCAACCGGATCGCGGGCCAGCTGATTTGCTAAAACCCGCGCCAAACTCAACGAAGGATTTCGCATGATCCGTTTTTTTTGGCGATCACGCTCGGCCTGATGGTTGGCTGCTCGTCGAGTTCAAGTTCGATCTGATCAGTGAGCGGTAGCGCAAGTGGATCGCCTCAGCCAAGCAGCGTTGTTGCCGGCGGCCGGAAGAAAGCCTTGAACTAGTAGCGGAAAGGATGAAACTTTATTTTTACGATTCTCAGCATTTTCCAAGGTTGAGCGAAAATTAGGATGATACTTTAATGATTCCGGCCTCCATCCCCACAAAACGCTTGCAGATGGCAGAATTGAAATAAGTCATTGTTTTAAATGGATTTTTGCAGGAATTGCTACGTTGCAGGGTCCTGTAGTTAGGATGACACTTTATTTTCCTCCCACAGGCCTCGTGATACGCCTATTTTTATAGGTTAATGTCATGATAATAATGGTTTCTTAGACGTCAGGTGGCACTTTTCGGGGAAATGTGCGCGGAACCCCTATTTGTTTATTTTTCTAAATACATTCAAATATGTATCCGCTCATGATACAATAACCCTGGTAAATGCTTCAATAATATTGAAAAAGGAAGAGTATGAGTATTCAACATTTTCGTGTCGCCCTTATTCCCTTTTTTGCGGCATTTTGCCTTCCTGTTTTTGCTCACCCAGAAACGCTGGTGAAAGTAAAAGATGCTGAAGATCAGTTGGGTGCACGAGTGGGTTACATCGAACTGGATCTCAACAGCGGTAAGATCCTTGAGAGTTTTCGCCCCGAAGAACGTTTTCCAATGATGAGCACTTTTAAAGTTCTGCTATGTGGTGCGGTATTATCCCGTGTTGACGCCGGGCAAGAGCAACTCGGTCGCCGCATACACTATTCTCAGAATGACTTGGTTGAGTACTCACCAGTCACAGAAAAGCATCTTACGGATGGCATGACAGTAAGAGAATTATGCAGTGCTGCCATAACCATGAGTGATAACACTGCTGCCAACTTACTTCTGACAACGATCGGAGGACCGAAGGAGCTAACCGCTTTTTTGCACAACATGGGGGATCATGTAACTCGCCTTGATCGTTGGGAACCGGAGCTGAATGAAGCCATACCAAACGACGAGCGTGACACCACGATGCCTGCAGCAATGGCAACAACGTTGCGCAAACTATTAACTGGCGAACTACTTACTCTAGCTTCCCGGCAACAATTAATAGACTGGATGGAGGCGGATAAAGTTGCAGGACCACTTCTGCGCTCGGCCCTTCCGGCTGGCTGGTTTATTGCTGATAAATCTGGAGCCGGTGAGCGTGGGTCTCGCGGTATCATTGCAGCACTGGGGCCAGATGGTAAGCCCTCCCGTATCGTAGTTATCTACACGACGGGGAGTCAGGCAACTATGGATGAACGAAATAGACAGATCGCTGAGATAGGTGCCTCACTGATTAAGCATTGGTAACTGTCAGACCAAGTTTACTCATATATACTTTAGATTGATTTAAAACTTCATTTTTAATTTAAAAGGATCTAGGTGAAGATCCTTTTTGATAATCTCATGACCAAAATCCCTTAACGTGAGTTTTCGTTCCACTGAGCGTCAGACCCCTTATCTGAACATAAAACACTATCAATAAGTTGGAGTCATTACCCCCCGGACGAGTGGGAATCCATGGTAGGGATTTTTACCGAAATGGAAGAACACTATTAGGGGGCACCTCAGAAAACGGAATCTATGGTCACTCCCGTTTTTGCAACACCGATTTTGACGACAAGTTGGCTTGCTTGA
>NZ_JBMKHA010000048.1:0-7413 GCF_049238365.1 Enterobacter cloacae complex sp. IR53030 | reverse complement strand
GATTATGAAAATGCGCTAGGTGACGGCATAGGAGTGGGCTATGGCCAAAGTTATCAGCCCTGGCTTAGAGCTCAGGACGTTAAATCCCGTGGAAACCGTTCGATAGTCTTTGGCCTTAAGACGTTTCGAAACCATCATCTCCTTTCTTCTGTCGAAAGTAACTTTTTCTATCTGGCTGAGTTTAATGACTCGGTGATTGATATCCGGGAACAATTCCCACTCTTTCCTCTCCGGCTTACCCAACAAATAGCAAATCATCTACATTTTCAACATCCTATGGTGAGGGGAGTAAGAGGAGTACCTGTCGAAGTTCTGAATGTTATGACAACCGATTTTTTACTGACCTTGAGAACTCCTGAAGGCGGACTTCGATACAAAGCTATAGCAGTAAAACATAACGAGAGCATACCTGAACGCGAAGCCCAAAAACTTGAAATAGAGAGGATGTTTTGGCAGTTGATTGATGTTGAGTTTCAAATTTATGTTGGCTCGGAACTCAATAACGTCGTCGGTAAAAACATTTGCTGGGCTACTTCTGTATTAAGAGATGGTTCTGAATTTTATGATAAATATCCTCTTGATAAAATCCTATGGAAGCTTAAACCAGATGTTTATCCCATAGTAGGACTACGTGCAATGATTTCATCAATCTTTGGGGTAGATGCACAAGAAGCGATGATGTTATTGCAGGCAATGATTGGATTAAAAATGATAAATGTTGATTTATCATATCCAATACTCGAAACCGGTCTGATAAAGATAATTTCCAATGACCACTATATAGGACTGAACGCAAATGGATATTATTAGGAATTCAGTCTGGCTCTCTCAAGGCACTGATTTGCTTGCAGAGGGACTTTACCGTGTTTTGGATTTTGACAGAAAGGTCGATTTGTTAATTTTGTTTAAAATAAAATCAGAAAGAACGGGTAAGCCAATCCCTTTCTCATTTTCAATGTTTAAATATTATATTGAATCAAATAGCATAACTTGTAAAGATTATATATATCCTTCATATATGTTAGTAGATGAGAAAGAATTAACAGATAAAGACAGAGGAAGGCGAGATGAAAAGTACAATATCATTAAAGATCTTGTAGATGACAGAATGTTTCTGTTCGACTATGCATTACATAAAAAGTCGCACCTTTTAATGGATTACTCAAGAAATAAAAAAATATCACAATATACTATCAGAACGCTTCTGGCGTTGTATTGGCGACATGGGCAGGATATTTATGCATTGCTACCCGCATTCTCGAACTGTGGCGCCGCTGGGAAAAGTAGAATCAAACATGAAATTAAACTTGGGAATTCCAAAAAAAACAGAGCATTACCTAATGAACGATCACGTGTTTTCATTCTTAATGAAAGAGATATAAATAATATTAGAAAATCTCTCATTACGTATCATTATAAAGTTAACGGAGATACGATAAAGAAAACATTAGAGAGACATATTGATTTGTATTTTAGGGATGAAATTAAAACAGCAAACCTAGAAAATAGAGCTCCATATGTTCCTTCTTTAAAACAATTTTCATACTGGAATAAAAAACTCTTCACTAAAGATTTCTCGATAAATAAGAAGAACACGAAAAAAGAAATAGACCTCAAAATGCGGGCGCTTTTAGGTAGTGTGGCTAATACAACTGTTTTGCCGGGTGATGTTTTCGAAATAGACTCAACTGTCGCTGATGTACATCTTATTTCGAGTTTAAACAGACGAAAAGTCATTGGGCGTCCTACTATTTATACAGTGGTGGATCGTGCAACAAGAATGATTGTTGGCCTTCATGTTTCTTTATACCATGCTTCATGGCGAGCCGCCCGACAAGCGTTAGCAAATTGCTTTATGCCAAAAAAAGAATATTGTAGATTATTTGGAATCTCTATTACTGATGATGATTGGCCTTGTTCTCACATTCCATTAACATTGATGTGTGACAACGGGGAGATGATTGGTCTTAAACCTCAGGAAGAGATGACCCCCCTGACAAAACTTGAGTTTGCGCCAGTCGGTAGAGGCGACAGAAAAAGCATTGTTGAACGCTGTTTCGGCATTCTGAATGATGAGGTTATTCATAGGCTTATTGGAACAACACGAAGGGGAAAGATTGTTAAAGGAGAGCCAACACCGCAATCCAGGGCTTGTTTAACGATTCAGGAGGTCACGTCTTTACTGATTCGGGAGATACTTGCACATAATCAGAGAACGTATGAGGAACTGGCTTATATCAATCCCTTACTGATTGAAAATGATCTCGTAATATCACCAAAAAATAGTTGGATGATAAGCTTAAAGCACGGGAGATTCAGCGCAAGAGCCGTTGGGGCCGACGAAGTGATCGCACGATTGTTAATCCCTGTGAACGCTAACATTACCGCCGGTGGGATTCAGTACAATAATCTTTTTTATGAATGTGATCCTGAAATTGCATCAGGTGTCAGAGTATTTGGAAGAACCACTTGTGAAGCAAGAATAGATGACAATTGCGTAGATTATATATATGTAAGATTTGACAAAAATAGCATTTTCAAAAAACATTACCTACTTAAGAAAAGAGATGTATTTAAAGGGAAAGCTCATCTTGATACAGATGTAATGGCTGATTGGGTAGATACTCAAAAAGAAATTAATTTATTTACTCTGGATTCGCTCAGCAATATCAATAATAAAGATGAATTTAACAGGAAAGGTAACGAAAGATTAAATGAAATATACGAATCTCGCCGGGTACATGGTAAAGATATTAAAAAGAACAGGAAAAATGAACTTGATTCATTAGGGCGAACTCATGTTGCTAATGGAAGATCTGAACCCCTACTTCCTTCATCCAGTAATGTTCTGCTTTTGCCTGGTCGGGAGGAGAAACAAAGATGGTTAAAAGGTAAGAAGAAGACTGAGGACGCAGAATAATGAATCTTATACGGCGCGTTTCAGCGATATATAAAGAACAGGAGTTACCTGAGTATCGTGGCAATCCCTTAATTGAAGCACTTCCTGAAGCGCTTACGGAAGATGAAGTACTTCTGGAAATGAGTTATTTCCCCGAAATTGACGAAAAAATCCGCTGGACTGCCCCGGCGAATGTTAGAGAGCAGTATGTCGAACGTATAAAGAAATTCCGTTGCCCTCAAACCAATCTTATCCAGGCTTATAAGATGATCTTACGGGCACTTAGGGAAAGCTATGCAGCTCGTAATCCTTTAAAAAGCGGAACAATTCAATATCTTCATTACTATGGAAATGAGCGTCCTGATATTGAGCCAGAAAGTGGATATTTTAAATCCCAGGCTGAAACTATTACGATAGTTGGAATGAGTGGTTCTGGAAAAACTACCATGATTGAGCAAGTCATGGATCATTTCCCTCAGATTATAGAACACAGCAGCTATAAAGGAGTTTTTCCCGGCTTCAGTAAGCAAATTGTATGGGTAAAGATTAATTGTCCATACAATTCAAGTGTGAGAGACCTTTGTGAAGAGATTTTACAAAAATTAGATGATGCAATTGGTATTGAACGAACTACACCTGAGATTAGAAATGGTGCTCTGGCTCGCCAGATTGCACAAAGAATTAAATCATCATTTTTGGGTATCCTTGTTATTGATGAAATGCAGAGGCTTAAATTTTCAAGAACCGGGGGTGAGAGTAAGTTGATTGATTTTTTACATGAAATTGTAGATTCCATGGGGGTATCTATGGTTTTTTGTGGAAATCATCCTTTTGACGAGACGCTGACAAAGAAAATGAGAATTGCCAGGCGGGCAGAGTCTGGTGGTTACATGAAAATTAAGAATGTTAGATACGATTCACAAGACTGGCAATCGTTTATTCATTATTTATGGCCATTACAATGGACAAATGTTGAAACTCCATTAAATGATGAGTTAAACGAAAAATTATTCATTTTATCTAAAGGCAATATTGGATTGGCTCAGATGATTTATCGGGGGGCACAATTAAAGGTTATCGGTAGCGGCAATGAAATCATCACTGGCGCAGTCTTGTCGGCCTCTGTACCGGTACTCGTGAGTCATACGGAGGAATATAAGGATACTCCACTCCCGGGGGCCGCGACTGAAGATGAGGAAGCTAAATGGCTCTCTGCATCTAATGAGGGTGATGCTTCGGCTAAAATCATGGCAGAGAAGTCCCTAAAGTCTTTGATCCCTGGGGATATAGACAGGCCACAGCACAAGGAATTCGTAGGAAAAATAGACGAGGTTTTGCGCAATTTCGACGAGAAAATACTGTCTCTTGACCACGATCTTGTTATCAACAGAACAGCTGAAAAGAAAAATACCTACGATGCTCTTCAGCGTTGCGGGCTTATAAATATAGATCCACTTAATAAATTGTAATGAGGTAACAGTTCGTAACGGTCAAAGAGAGGTGTGGGAAATGAGAATGTTGCCTGTTTTGCCTGATGAATCCTTGTTCAGCCGGTTTTGTCGGACAACTACCGTGTACGGTATGTCCCCATCTTCTCTGTTAACGATCATTTTCAACAAACCTGATATGAACGTCCATCCAATTCTCAATTCAGGATTAAAGGCTATTTCTCTTCATACATCCGAAAGTGCAGATCAGCTCTGGCATGAACAGACTTTACTCCCTCTTTTTGCCTGGGCACTACCAATCAGTCGTAATGAAATTATGGATTTCAACACGACCCCTGCCAGGCTTAATCGATTGTGCCGCCTTAGTAATTTTTCACTAGGGCAGCGCACACTATTGAAGTTTTGCCCGGTTTGCGCTCGTGAAGATACTTTTCATTATGGTGTTACTTATTGGCATCTGGCGCATCAGCTTCATGGGGTTACAACCTGCCATCGGCATCCGGTAGCGCTTGAAAGCATCCATGTCCCTTCTTCACCGCACATACGTATTGGACTGATGCCTCCTGTTTCGTATACAGAACAACTTAGCAATGAGATAGACTTCGATTTTGCTAAGTTTTGTTATGAGTCCCTAAATATAATCAGAAGAAAAGATATTACACACCCCAATTACATGGATGTACTTAAAAAGTTGAATTTATTATCATTGGATGGAAATTTAAAGAAAAATGTATTCTACGCACATGTTTATGCTAAGTGCCAGTTATTTGGGGAGGGTTCATCGGGACTTATACCAACATCCCTAACTGATTATCCTTACTGGGAGCCTATACTCAAAGACAAATGTTGTCAGCATCCCACAAAGCATCTTTTGCTTTGTTATTGTTTGTTAAATACTTGCTGGCCAACGTATGCAGGAAGTCGTACTAATAAAAAGAAAGAAATCTTTAAAAGTCATAAGAAATACAGTTTTCATATAGTTGAAAATAATACTAGTGTTAGCAACCTTGGGAAGGAATTTAGTCGCAGCAGATGTTACATTAAAACACTTATTTATAAAAAATACCTGAGGGTGTTTAAGCGAAACACAAAAATTAATATATTCACTGAATTGCTTATCAAGTCTATGGCTGTAAGGGGGTTTAGTCTGGCATCCATAGCTGAGAAAAACTCATTATCGGAAGGAGCTGTATCCTCTGTAATTTCATCTTGTTACGGTTTATGCTCATGGCGTAAAAAATGTAAAAAAGATTCTTTAAGACGGCGTCATAAGCAGAAAATATTAAGATTTATACATAATCAATCCGTTTCTATAACACGAAAGTTAGTCAAAGAAAGTTGTTATGCAAGTTTCTATTGGCTAAATAAACATGAATGTGACTGGCTTAATTCCTGTCTTCCTAAAACAATACGATGCTATAAAAATAAAAGAGTAGACTGGAGCGAGAGAGATATTATCTCATCATCATTAATAAATGATGTTTTATCTCAGGGGCAGTACTCGATGTCACTTACAAGTCTAGATGCTTTACTGGGAGGGCATGGCTGGCTTTTGAAATACAGAGATAAACTACCAATGACAATGATACTTCTCAGAAAAATGGAACTAATTAAATAAGAGGGAGTTATATGGTTTACGAAAATGAATTGTGGCACAGTTTTCTTCTGCGTTCACAGATAATGTATAACTTATCCAATTGCAGGAACATAATATCAAAGCATGGCGCACTAAGGTACGATGCCTTTCCTCGTTTCGAACTGATTGATATGTACAAATTGCATAGCTTGCAGGATATATATGACATTCTTGCCACTAGAAATGGTTATATACTAACTTCCAATATAGTGTCGTTATCTTCTGGTGTTTACGGGTATTTTAACGCTGTTGAAGATGCCTGTCGGAAAAATTTTCACATAACTAATTCATATCCATTGGTAAACATCTCAAACATTCGTTACTGTCACAAATGTATTGTTGAAGATATACACTCTAAAGGCATTGGTTATCTGCGTCATAGATGGTTGTTTGAATCTAAATGTGCAGTTCATAGTACCAGTTTATATGAGGTTTGTTTTGATAACTATTTGAATGCAGTGAAAGGACTTAGTGACTTAATTATAAGTGGAATAAATCCTCATGGTTATTGTTCCCTTGTGGTTGACGTTTCAAACCCTTTCAAAAATCCAGTGTATATATTACCATGTGCACGTAATAAAATTTTAAAATGGATTTCGGACAATAAAAATATGCTGATTTACTTTCTCTTTGATCTCTTCAAATGTAAGTCGCATTCAAGTTTATCTAAGGTTATCGAAGTCAAGGTAATGCATGATAGATATATTTCTGCGGTGTTCAAGATGTTAAGTGAAGTTAATTTTTGTAATTTCAACTCATTTATTTCTGATATTTTTGAGGACGTAAGTTATGCCTCTATCGGACTTGATGATTATTCTGTTAATGTGCATTTTCTCAGGCTAAGGGCTGCAGATTGTAAATTTTGCCAGTTGAATGGTAAATATTTTTGCTCACTTTACAATGTAAAACTTCTTCGCTAATTTCACTTCATTTATAAAATACTAAGAAAGCTAGTTAGATAAGGTTTTATATTTTGACTGGGGCAGGAATAAATTATCACTCATAGAGTTTCCCTGGGGGTTACCACCTGTGTATGATGCCGGTTAGCAACAACGTCTAAAAGACCTGCGATCACGTGGGTCCCTCTCCAGCAAAGGGGCAAGGGGTGCTATATAACGGTGTACTGCTTACCCAATACGGCCTTGTATTTGAAAGATGCCGCATCTTGGCAGGATTCGTATTACAGCCTATAGTCTGTTAATGAGCATTACAGCCTATATGCTGTAAATCCCTGCGTTATGCTTGTTAACTCGTCGATACGGAAGGTCACTTATGAACACTCAATACGCTTTGAAGACTTTGAATCAGTTACGTCCTGTTTTAATCGGCTTTCGCAAAGCCAATGGACTGACGCAAAAAGATGTTTCTGAACGTTTGGGTATAACACAGCAAACTTATGCCCGACTAGAGGCCAACCCTGCAAGTGCGGG
>NZ_JBMKHA010000047.1:0-7714 GCF_049238365.1 Enterobacter cloacae complex sp. IR53030 | reverse complement strand
TTTTGAAATGTAAGGCCTTTGAATAAGACAAAAGGCTGCCTCATCGCTAACTTTGCAACAGTGCCCAAAAAGGTAATCCAGTTTGCGATTTACGTCGCTCAGCTGGTTGGTAACTATTTTCAACCCGGACTCCAGATCACCTGGGCCAGCTTCAAGGCAGCGCCGCAGATACTCTGACCAATTACCACCTGAAACCAGGTCTATATAGGCCAAAAGTTCATCTGATACTTTTGCGGTTATTGTTGGCATTCAGTCCTCACTTTGTGCATTTTTTAAACGAAAAAAGGGTGTCTAATACGGTGAAATCATAGTATTACCAAAGTAATAAATAAAAAATTCTTTAAATCAGTAAGTTAGATTGGATTTGTAATACCTGGGTAATACCGCAGCATGGCTAAATTTTGTTTTTTTGCCTTTAAATCAGTGTGATAGCGTGATTTATCACGCTGCGTTAGGTGTATAGCAGGTTAAGGGATAAAAAATCATCTTTTTTTGGTAGGGCGATCTCCGTAGGTTAAGGGTCATTTGGCTAAAAAGCGTCCTATTCTTTGATGGTCATGCTTGCATGACCATCTGAGCAACCAAAAACTACAGATAAACTACAGATAAACTACAAAAAACGTTTTGCCTTAGTGTTGGAAGACTACAAATAGACTACAATAAGACTACAAAGAAACTACAAAGAAACTACAAAAAACGTGACAGACTACAAATAGACTACAAGAATACTACAGATAAACTACAAAACTCGATTGACCCCTTCTTACGAGTGTTGTAGAGTCATTTTCATACAACGGAGGGGGTTATGAATAAACCAGCAGATCTGAAACCCCGCAACTTATCGGCTGCTGTCAGATTGCGCCTAAATGAAATCGAGAACTGGCTGGACAGAGGGCTAACGCGGCATGAAATTGCTGAAATCCTCGACAGCGAATACAGCTTTTCGGTAACAGCCAAAGGGCTTGAGATGGCACTGTATAGAACGCGGCAAAACCGAAAAAATGTATTGCATAATACACATGATAAGAGTAGCGCGAAGGGTGCAGCGGAAAGTGTATTGCACAATACACAACCGTCTGAGCCTGAAGCGCAGGAAAGTGAAAAAGCAGAGAGTCCCGGCATTATTGATAAAGAATTCTTCAATAAAATCGGTGAGAATTTCGACCCTAAGAAGTTCAACAAAAAATTCTGAGGTGATTTATGAAAGTAGCGGTAATTAATTACAGTGGCAGTGTTCGTAAAACCTTAATTTCATCTTACCTGTTAGCTCCGCGCCTGACTGGTGCAAAGTTCTATGCGGTAGAGACTATCAACCAGTCTGCTTCCGATCTGGGTATTGAAAATGTGACCAGTTTTAAAGGTGACGACTTCTCACGTTTGATTGAGGGGTAATGACTCCAACTTACTGGTAGTGTTTTAGCGAAGTTAAGTGACACAATAGTTTAATCTGGAGGAATTAATGAAGAGTTATGAGTAATTTTAATTTTCTAACAGACATCAGCCCTGAACTCGCTCAATTTGGTAAAAGTGCCGAGCTGTATTGCCATGATGATAAGCAGGTAGCACTAGTGAAACTTAGGTGTTTTACTGAAGTAGTCGTTGGGGAAATTTATTCACGTTTATCGCTAACCCCACCTGTTCGTGATGATTTATATAATCGACTGCGCAGCTACGAATTCAAGGACGTTGTCAGTGATAAGGGAATCTGGGCCAAATTAGATGTATTGCGACATAAAGGTAACAAAGCCGCCCACTCTAGCAATGGTTCAGACGAGATTTCCCTCAATGAAACACTCTGGTTAATCAAAGAAGCTTATTTAGTCGCCCGTTGGTATGCTCAAGCTATTCTCAATAAGCCTATCACTCCGCCAGAGTTTGTTGATCCGGTAAAACCTATCGATCATACATCTCGCTTAGAAGCAGAGTTAGAACGGCAACGTCAAGAACTCAATAAACGAGAGGCTGAATTAAAGACCCAGCTTGCTGATAATAGTGATAAATATCAACAACAGACGAGTGAGCTAATAGCTCAACTAGACGAAAAAAACGACACACTTTCCAATGTAAAAAAAGAGCAAGCACTATTACAGATTGAACTTGAACAAAAACAAAAAGATCTAGTCGCTTCACAACAAGCCTTCTTTGATTACAGGACGCGTGAAGAGTTTAAACAAGCTAGTATTTCATCAGCTTCAAGCTTTGATCTTGATATGGAAGTGACGCGCCGAAATATTGATATATTTGATTGCTTTGAAGGAGTAAGTTTAACTAAAGGTCAAAACCAAATAGTTAAGCAAATAAATGAGTTTCTAACCGATACCAAACAAAACGTATTTTTACTTAATGGTTATGCAGGTACAGGTAAAACATTTATAACTAAAGGAATTACTCAGTACCTAGAAAGAATTGGTCGTGAATTCGCTATTATGGCCCCGACGGGGAAAGCCGCGAAAGTGATATCAGACAAAACAATGCAACCTGCCAGCACTATTCACCGCGTGATATACAATTACGACAACGTGAAAGAGTACAAAGTTGACGGTGTGGAAGGGTCTGAAACTTATCGTTGCTATGCTGACCTTAAAGTCAATGTAGATACTGCCGAAGCTGTTTATATAATTGATGAAGCGTCAATGGTTTCTGACAGATATTCCGATGGTGAGTTTTTTCGTTTTGGGAGCGGATATTTATTAAAAGACTTGCTCAAGTACATAAATATTGACCACAACGATCATAATAAGAAAGTTATTTTTATTGGTGATAATGCACAGTTGCCACCTGTTGGAATGAATACGTCACCAGCGCTAGATGCCAGTTACCTTAAAGAAAATTATCAAGTCGCTGTGGCTTCAGGGTACTTGACTGAAGTTGTTCGTCAAAAAGGTGATAGTGGTGTTTTGAACAATGCTGCCATGTTGCGTGACGGTTTAGAGCAAAATCTTTTCAATAAACTGAAATTTGAAGTTAATGATCATGATGTATTTAATTTGTCCTCGGAAAATCTACTTAGCACTTATCTAGACTCATGTGATAGAAAAGTTAGCCGTACAGGAGAAAGTATTATTATTGCTTCTTCAAACCGACAAGTAGCTGAGTATAACCGTTTGGTTAGAGAGTACTTCTTTACTGGTCAACAGCAAATGGTCGCGGGAGATAAAGTCATTTCGGTAGCAAATCACTATCGAGCAGACGCTTGTATTACCAATGGTGAATTTGGAATGATCAAGGAAGTACTATCTCCTCATTCTGAGTTGATTAGTGTTGACATTAGCGTCAAAGGTGACACTGGTGACATGGTTAAGCGAAAAGTAAATCTGAGTTTTAGGGATGTGATTCTAGGCTTTCGCAACGACTACGGTGAACCATTCTTCTTTGAAGCCAAAATTGTAGAAAACCTACTTTACAATGATCAGCCGACCTTATCGTCAGATGAGCACAAAGCACTCTATGTTCACTTTTTAAATCGACACCCAGAACTGAGACGTAAAGGTAATGAACAAAAGCTTAGAATTGCATTATTGCAAGATCCTTATTTCAATGCTTTTAAACTTAAGTTTGGTTATTCCATTACTGGACACAAAGCACAGGGTAGCGAATGGAAAACTGTTTTCTTACAGTGTCAAACACACCAAAAAGCCTTAACTAAAGATTACTTCCGCTGGTTATACACCGCTATAACGAGAACTTCTGGCATCCTGTATGTAATGAATCCACCTCAGTTGCGCTTAGGAGATGGAATGAAAATAGCAGGAGCGTACCAACCCAAAGCAGTAAACCTAGACAATTCTGCTCCTGAAGGCGTTGAGGTTGTGCGACCAAGTACCGAAGCAACGAACTCAGTAGCCACAGCGAAGTTTGATTTTCAGACTGACATCCCGCAACTTAAAAAGCTATACCAACTTGTTGATGCATGTATTGAAGGTGCAGGGATTACTGTAGTGGATGTCCTTCATTATAACTATCAAGATCGTTACATCTTGCAGCGCGGGAATGAGCAGGCTTCGATAAGTTTCAATTACAAGGGTAACTGGAAAGTGTCTGGCGTAAAGAGCATTACTCAAGATGGGTTCGATGTTGAACTCATGGCTTTGCTTGGTCAATTAGAAGGTACTTTGCTCGATGTACCTGAGCCTTCAAAGGATACTCAGTTCCATTTTTCAGAGCCATTCTTAGAAGAGTTTTATCTAAATGTAATGGATCAAATCAACAGTGTTGGAGCTGATATAAGCAAAATTGAATCTCGTTCATTTTGTGAAAGATATGCATTTGTTAAAGGCAATGAGTTGGCGGTAATTGAGTTTTGGTACAACAAGTCTAGCCAGTTTACTAAAGTTCAACCTATGCCTCAGCTTAGTAATTCCACAAGGCTCATTGACGAAATAATATGTCAAATAGGTGTGCTTCTATGAATGAGCCAGCTAATCGTACAGTAAATAATTTGAGAAAGAGCGGAGACCTGCAAGGGGCTTGGGAGTTTGGTTTTCAAGCGTTGCAGGCAGCTCCCCAAGATACTTACTTGAAAGGTGCTTTATTTTGGGTGTGTTATGAGTTTCTTAAGCACCAGCTTGAAAATCTAAATAAGCGAGCGAGTTCTTCAAACAACTATCGTCCTACTGATTTTGAATTTGAGCAAATAGAGAACTTGCTGCAAACCATAGTAAATTTAGATATTGCTACTGGCGGCCTAGAGTACAAAATGCTGCTGGTTCAGTTTAAGAAGAGTTTGGAATGGTTTCCAACCTTGATTCACCTTGTGCTTCGACATCAAACTGTACTATTTGATGATGAGGCTAAAACACCTTTTCAAGCTGAAAAAGGTGAAGTGCCAAGTTTGATGCTCTCAACAGCACGCCAAGTGGCGAGTGCATGGCTTAGAGCACGAGAGTATTGGCATCTAGATCTTAACCAAGTGATGGCATTTATTAACCAAACACGCGAGCAAGCCTCTGACACTAAACATATGATGTGGCTTGATTACGACCAAGCGAAGTGCCTTGTTGTTGCGGGCCAATACGATCAGGCTCGCGAACTCATTCTACCCATTTTAAGAAAGAAGCAAAAAGAGTCTTGGGCTTGGGGAGCGTTGGCTGCTACTTATTCAAAACAAGATCAGCGTTTAGCAATGAAGTTTTTTGCTAGGGGAATAGTATCCGCACATGACGTTACTTTTAGTTTACGTTTATTACAGGGAATTATTCCTTTATTACTTGCAAATCAACAGCAAGCTGAAGCCTCAATGTGCCTAAAAACGGCTATTGCGGCTTATCAAGCCCATGGGTGGAAGCTAAAGCAAGAGCTAGAACAGCTATCTATGCAGGCTTGGTATGATTCTGGTGTCGATGAGAAGCAACTGAGTCCTTTTTTAAACTCTATTTCTCATGACGCTTTAAATTACTTGCATGGGCCGATGGAGAAGGTTGTTGCTATCGTAGAGAATATCCATAAATCCGGTAAAGGCTTTCAAGTATTCGTAAATAAGTCGACATCACTATCAGTTCGCATGGGGGTTCATAAAGGTAAGCAGAAACCTCAGGCTGGTGACTATGTCGAGCTATCCGTAGCGAGTGTTGATGGAAACAAAGAAGTAGTAGCTTCCTCATCGTCCAAGCAAGTAGATATGGCTGATGTTTCGTATGTAGAGGGTACGCTTCGAATAGCACCCAAAGGCTTCGGATTTGTCGAGGATACTTTTGTTCCTCCCTTTGTTATAGGTAATTTAAAAAATGAAACAAAAGTCAGAGCACTCCGTATCATGAGTTGGGACAAATCTAAAGCTCGCCACAACTGGAAAGCGATTAAGTTAACGGAACTAAATTTTAATGAATACTAAGTCGCTTTCCGGCGAAATCGAGTTAGGACAGGCTCAAGAATTAGCCGAGGTCGAATAATGGCAACCCGAGTAGAAATGATTATCGAAACGCTCAAGGCGAACCCCGACAAGAAGTTTACTGCTCGGGATTTAGCCAAAGAATTTGTGCTTCGATGGCTTTGTTGAATAAATCGAACTTTTGCTGAGTTGAAGGATCAGATCACGCATCTTCCCGACAACGCAGACCGTTCCGTGGCAAAGCAAAAGTTCAAAATCACCAACTGGCCCACCTACAATAAAGCCCTCATCAACCGTGGCTCCATAACTTTCTGGCTGGATGATGAAGCTATTCAGGCCTGGTATGAGTCAGCAACACCTTCTTCACGAGGCAGACCTCAGCGCTATTCTGACCTTGCCATCACGACTGTGCTGGTCATTAAACGCGTATTCAGGCTGACCCTGCGCGCTGCGCAGGGCTTTATTGATTCCATTTTTTCTCTGATGAACGTTCCGCTACGCTGCCCGGATTACAGCTGTGTTGACCTGCTCCCCGTTGATTAATACACCCCGATGTTAGTAATGTCTTCATAAGCCACATGAGGACATCCCCATGAAGAAGCGTTTTTCCGACGAACAGATCATCAGTATTCTCCGCGAAGCGGAAGCCGGAGTTTCTGCCCGCGAGCTCTGCCGTAAGCACGCCATTTCAGATGCCACCTTTTACACCTGGCGCAAGAAGTATGGCGGTATGGAGGTGCCCGAGGTTAAGCGGCTTAAATCTCTTGAAGAGGAGAACGCCCGCCTCAAGAAGCTACTTGCCGAAGCCATGCTGGATAAGGAGGCACTTCAGGTGGCTCTGGGGCGAAAGTACTGACGACAGGCCAGAAGCGGGAAGCCGTTGAGTTTATGTGTGATGCGACCGGTCTGTCGCAACGTCGTGCCTGCAGGCTTACAGGTTTGTCTCTGTCGACCTGCCGCTATGAGGCTCAGCGTCCGGCAGCTGATGCGCTTTTATCCGGGCGCATCACTGAGCTGGCACTGGAGCGCAGGCGTTTTGGCTACCGCCGCATCTGGCAGCTGCTGCGTCGGGAGGGCCTTCGCGTCAATCACAAGCGGGTATACCGTATTTACCACCTTAATGGACTGAGCGTAAAACGCAGACGACGCCGTAAAGGGCTGGCAACCGAACGGTTTCCGCTTCTGCGCCCGGATGCGCCGAACCTGACATGGTCGATGGATTTCGTTATGGACGCACTGGCCAACGGCCGGAGGATCAAGTGCCTGACCTGTGTGGATGATTTCACGAAGGAGTGTCTGACGATCACCACTGCTTTCGGTATTTCAGGCATTCAGGTCACGCGTATTCTGGACAGCATCGCGCTGTTTAGGGGCTATCCGGCGACAATAAGAACCGATCAAGGCCCGGAATTTACCTGCCGCGCGCTCGATCAATGGGCCTTTGAGCATGGTGTGGAACTACGTCTTGTCCAGCCAGGTAAGCCAACGCAGAACGGATTTATTGAGAGTTTTAACGGACGCTTTCGCGATGAGTGTCTGAATGAACACTGGTTCAGTGATATTCTTCATGCCCGGAAAACGATTAATGACTGGCGGCAGGATTATAACGAGTGCCGTCCCCATTCATCGCTGGATTACCAGACACCAGCTGAATTCGCAACGGACTGGCGAAACAGGAAATATGAAGAAAAACCAACCGACATTACTAACTGAAGGTTGTATCTAATCCTGGGGGCAGGTCAGTGTCAGCAGGCGGGCAAAGTCGGTTAATGTCAGTTTCAAAACGCCCACCCGGGGTGAAATCGCACATCTGGTGATTGATTCCACCGGGCTGAAGGTCTTCGGTGAAGGCGAGTGGAAAGTCAAAAAGCATGGCCAGGAACGCCG
>NZ_JBMKHA010000046.1:0-8321 GCF_049238365.1 Enterobacter cloacae complex sp. IR53030 | reverse complement strand
CCGTGGGTCGATGTTTGATGTTATGGAGCAGCAACGATGTTACGCAGCAGGGCAGTCGCCCTAAAACAAAGGGCTATTTGCATTCTGAGGTAGGATCGCAAATTTAGCCAAGAATTTAAATCCATCCCCTTTTGTGCAAAATCTGGTTGACATTCGCAGATTGACTCCAGTACCGTTCTGTGCAAAAAGTGGTTGGAGTCCAGAATGAGCGAATTTACGGGATCGGCAGCTTCACAGGCTGACTTTATTTGGAAGAATGCGGAAGACCTTTGGGGGGACTTCAAGCATACGGACTTTGGCAAGATCATTTTGCCGTTTACCTTGCTGCGCCGCCTGGAGTGTGCGCTGGAGCCGACCCGCGAGGCGGTGAGAGAAGCGCATGACGCTTTCAAGGATGCCGATGTCGAGCTGGATACCATTCTGCGCTCAACCGCTGAATACCCCTTCTACAACACCTCTGAATACTCCCTCGGCACCTTGGGTAGCACCAAGACGCGCCGCAATCTGGAAGACTACATCGCCCTGTTTTCGGATAATGCCCGCGCTATCTTCGAGGAGTTTGAGTTTGGCAATACGGTGATCCGGCTGGAGAAAGCGGGCTTGCTGTACAAGATTTGCCAGAACTTCGCCAAGATCGATCTGCACCCGGACGTGGTTCCGGATCGGGTGATGAGTAACATCTACGAACACCTAATTCGCCGCTTTGGTGCCGAGGTCAATGAAGGGGCCGAGGACTTCATGACGCCGCGCGACATCGTTCACCTAGCGACCGCATTGCTACTTGACCCGGATGATGCCCTGTTTGAGGCCAGCCCCGGTTTGATTCGTACTCTGTATGACCCGACCTGTGGCACGGGTGGCTTCCTCACCGATGCCATGAACCATGTGGGTGACTACGGTAACCGCGACAAGATCCCGCCAGTGCTGGTGCCGCACGGGCAGGAGTTGGAGCCGGAAACCCATGCGGTTTGTGTAGCCGGTATGCTGATCCGCCGTTTGGAGTCCGACCCAGGCCGAGATCTGTCGAAGAACATTCGTCAGGGCAGCACGCTGTCCAACGACCAGTTTGCCGGTGAGCGTTTCCACTACTGCCTGTCCAATCCGCCTTTCGGCAAGAAATGGGAGAAGGACAAAACCGCCGTCGAAGCAGAACACAAAAAAGGTGAGTTGGGCCGTTTTGGGCCGGGCCTGCCGAAAATTAGCGATGGCTCCATGCTGTTTTTGATGCACCTGGCGAGCAAGCTAGAACTGCCGATCAACGGCGGTGGCCGCGCCGCTATCGTGCTGTCGGGTTCGCCACTGTTTAACGGCGGTGCCGCGTCTGGCGAATCGGAAATACGCCGTTGGTTGCTGGAAGACGACCTGATTGAAGCCATTGTAGCTCTGCCAACGGATCTGTTCTTCCGCACCAATATCGCCACCTACCTGTGGATTCTGTCCAACAAGAAGCCGCAGGAGCGCAAAGGCAAGGTGCAGTTGATCAACGCCACCGACCTTTGGACTTCAATCCGCAACGAGGGCAACAAGCGCCGTATTGTCAGCGATGAGCAGCGCCGCCAGATTCTGGACATCTACGCCACAGGCGAAACCGGAGCGCTTTCCCGGATGCTTGACTACCGTACCTTTGGCTACCGCCGTATCAAGGTCCTGCGCCCGCTGCGCATGACCCTGGAGCTGGATAAGGTGGGCATGGATCGGTTGGAAGCCGAAGCTGCCTGGGAAAAGCTCTCTGATGCGCATCAGACATTCTGGCGTGAAGCCCTCAAGCCGCTGATCGGGCAAACGCAGCCCTATAGCTGGGCAGAAACCTTTGTTAGGGACTCGATCAAGTCCGATGAAGCAAAGCAGCTCAAGGTCAAATCCAACAAGACATTGATCACCGCCCTAATCAGCGCCTTTGGTCACAAAGACCCGAAAGCCGAGCCAGTCACGGATTCCAACGGCGAGCTGGTGCCAGACACAGATTTGACTGATTACGAGAACGTCCCCTATCTGGATGACATCGACGACTACTTTGCCCGCGAAGTGCTTCCTCATGTGCCGGATGCTTGGCTGGATGAGAGCTTTACCGATGCCAGGGATGGTCAATTGGGCCGCGTTGGCTACGAGATCAACTTCAACCGCTTCTTCTACCAGTACCAGCCGCCGCGCAAGCTGCATGATATTGATGAAGACCTGAAGCAGGTAGAAGCCGAGATTGCCGCGCTACTGGCGGAGGTGGCCAGCGAATGAGCCAGTACAGAGCATATCCCGCGTATAAGGATTCCGGCATTGAGTGGATTGGGCAGGTGCCGGAGCATTGGAAGATTGCGCAGATTAAGCGAATTTCCGCCTTGAATCCCAGGAAATCGACCTTAAGCGAGGAAAAGGATTCTCTTTGCACATTTCTCCCTATGGAAAAGCTGAGAACCAATGCTGTAACACTTGATGAAACTCGTCCTATTCATGAAGTGTATGGTGGATATAGCTATTTCTGCGATGGCGATATTCTGATCGCCAAGGTAACGCCTTGCTTCGAGAATGGAAACATAGCGATAGCCAATGGTCTGGTTAACGGCATTGGGTTTGGCTCTACTGAAATCAATGTTCTTCGGGTAAATGGAAAGGGACATAACCGGTTTCTTTACTACCGTCTGCAAGAAGAGCAGTTCAGAACAATTGCCAAATCTGAGATGAGAGGCACTGGAGGCTTAAAGCGAGTTCCAACGGATCTGTTTGAGTCATTTACTATCGGGCTTCCCGACACTGACGAACAAGCCACCATCGCGGCCACCCTCGACCGCGAAACCGCCCGTATTGATGCGCTTATCGAGAAGAAAAACCGCTTTGTCGAGCTACTGAAGGAAAAGCGGCAGGGGCTGATTACCCATGCTGTCACCAAGGGACTAGACCGCAACGCCAAGATGAAGGATTCCGGCATTGAGTGGATTGGGCAGGTGCCGGAGCACTGGGAGGCGACAAAACTAAAGCATGTTGCTGCATTCTCTGGTGGTGGTACGCCATCAAAAGAAAATCCAGACTATTGGAACGGCTGCATCCCTTGGGTCTCTCCAAAGGATATGAAACATGAGGTGATTACCGATTCTATAGATCATATAACTACCAAAGGACTGGAAAATAGTGCCACGAAACTGATTGACTCGGGAGCGGTGTTGCTGGTTGCTCGATCAGGTATTCTTCGTCACACGATACCGGTTGGGATCAATAATGTTCCTGTTAGCTTAAATCAGGACATGAAAGCATTGAGCCTTGATGAAACTAGGGTTAGACCCCGGTTTATACTTCGGTGGGTACAGGGTCTTAACCGCTCGTTGCTTGGGATATGGGCAAAAGAAGGAGCTACTGTTGAAAGCTTAGAGCATGAATATGTAGCGAACACTCGTCTACCTCTTCCAGATCTGAAGGAGCAAGATGCCATTCTAGCCACCCTCGACCTTGAAACCGCCCGCATTGATGCTCTGATTAGCAAGTCGGAACAAAGTATCACCCTGCTCAAAGAACGCCGCGCCGCCTTTATCACCGCCGCTGTCACCGGCCAGATTGATTTGCGAGGAAAACAATAAATGCAATCAGCAGCACATCAGGAAAAATACTTCCAGCAATACATCATCGACCGGTTGGTAGATCAGGGCTGGAAGCTGGGTGATTCCAAGTTCTACAACACCGAGCGGGCGGTGTATCCCGAAGACCTGGAAAGCTGGATCAAAACCAGCGGCCAGCAGGAAAAATGGGACAAGCTGGAACGGCTCAACGGGGCCAAAACCCTTGAAGTGCTGATGGATCGCTTGGATAAAGCACTGGAGAAACAAGGCACCATGCAGGTGTTGCGCCAGGGCTTTTCCATTGCCGGTTGCGGCCTGATCGAGATGACCGAGGCCGCACCGGAAGACAAGCGCAATGCAGCAGTCATTGAGCGCTACCAGGCCAATATACTGCGCGTGGTGCCGGAGCTGAAGTATCACCCGGCCCGTGAATTTGCCATTGATCTGGTGCTGTTTATCAACGGTCTGCCGGTGGCAACCGTCGAACTGAAGACCGACTTCACCCAGTCCTGCGAAGCGGCCATGGATCAGTACCGCAATGATCGCCTGCCGTATGACGCCCAGACCAAACGCCGGGAGCCATTGCTGACCTTCAAGCGTGGGGCAGTGGTACATTTCGCCATGTCCGACTCTGAAATCATGATGGCGACCAAGCTGGATGGAGAAAGCACCTTTTTCCTGCCGTTCAATAAGGGGCGCAATGACGAAAGCGGCACTGTACATGCGGGTAACCCGCCAGGTGAGATTAAGGCCGATGGTACCCAGGAATACCCGGTAGCCTACTTCTGGGAGGCGGTCTGCCAGCCGGATGCCTGGCTGCGGATTTTCCATAGCTTTGTCTACGTCGAGAAAAAGGACGTGGTGGATATTCAGGGCAACTGGTCGAAGAAAGAAACCCTGATTTTCCCGCGCTTTCACCAATGGACGGCAGTGAACCAGATGCTGGCCGATGCCCGCGAAAATGGCGCAGGCATGACCTACCTGTGTGACCACAGCGCCGGTTCCGGCAAGACCAGCACCATTTCCTGGACGGCCCATGACTTGGTGAAACTGCGCGAAGATAACGGCGACGCGGTATTTAACAGCGTGATCATTGTCACCGACCGTAATGTGCTGGACGGCCAGCTCCAGGACGCGGTGAAGCAGATTGACCATCAGTTTGGGGTGATCGCCGCCATTGACCGGCAGAAGTCATCCAAGTCCAAGAGCAAGCAGCTCTCGGATGCCTTGTTGTCTGGCACGCCGATTGTGGTAGTAACGATCCAGACCTTCCCCTACGCGATGGAAGCCATCATCACTGACAAGGCCCTGAAAGGGAAAAACTTTGCTGTGATCATTGATGAGGCGCATAACTCGCAGACTGGCTCTACCGCCGCTAAGCTGCAAGCCGCGCTGGGGATGAGCGGACAAGGCAAAATGTCCACCATGACGGTGGATGAACTACTGGAGCAACTGCAAAAGTCTCGCGCCCGCCCGGACAATATCAGCTACTTCGCCTTTACCGGCACGCCCAAGCACTCCACTTTGATGCTGTTTGGTCGCCCGACAGATCCAAGCCAACCGATCTCGGACGATAACCCGCCGCAAGCCTTCCACCTGTACACCATGCGCCAGGCCATTGAGGAGAAATTCATTCTCGATGTGTTGAACGGCTATGTGCCCTACAAAACGGCCTTCAACCTTTCCAAGCAGCTTGAAGACAGCAAGCGGGTAAGCGGCAAGGCCGCCAAACGCGCCCTGGCACAGTGGATGTCATTGCATCCCACCAATGTGACCCAGAAGGTACAGTTTATCGTTGAGCACTTCACCAAAAACGTCGCCCACCGGCTGGATGGCAAGGCCAAGGCGATGGTAGTGACCAGCTCCCGTGCCGCTGCCATTCGCTACAAGAAGGCGTTTGACCGCTATATCGAGCAGCACAGCGAGTACGGCTTTATTCATTCACTGGTGGCCTTCTCCGGCAAGATGACCGGTAAGCAGGTGATGCACCAGGATGACAGCGAGTTCAAGGATGATGTGTTTATCGTCGATGAGAACGAGGAGTTCACCGAGCAGAGCATGAACCCGGATGTCCACGGGCAGGATTTGCGCTTTGCCTTTGACCGCCCGGAATACCGGGTGATGTTGGTGGCCGACAAGTTCCAGACTGGCTTTGACCAGCCCAAACTGGTCGCCATGTATGTGGACAAGAAAATCGCCAACCATGTGGAGATTGTGCAGACCTTCGCCCGCCTGAACCGGACGGCACCTGGGAAGGATGAAGTCTTTATCATCGACTTCGTGAACGATCCAGAGAACGTGCGCAAGGCCTTTGCCACCTATGACAAAGGCGCTCACATCAGCGAAGTGCAAGACCTCAATGTGGTCTACGAGATCAAGGAGCGACTGGACGAGCACGGCCTGTACGACGAGAAGGACTTGGCCGCGTTCAAAGAAGCCCGCTTCAAGACCATACGTGACATCACCCATACTAAATCGCCACAGCACAAGGCGCTGTATACCGCTACAGCTGGAGCGACGGCCTTGTATAACGACAAGATGAAAATGTTGCGCGATGGCATGGCAACCTGGGAAGCAGCGTTTGAGAAGGCCCGCGCCAGGGGTGATGAGGCGGGCATGAAGTCTGCCGATCACCACCAGGATGAGTATGCCGAGCAAATCAAGGCGCTGATGGGCTTCAAGTCGGACCTGGGGCGCTTCTGCCGTACCTATTCCTATATCGCCCAACTGATTGATTTTGGCGACCCGGAGTTGGAGAACTTTGCCGCTTTCGCCAAGCTGCTGCAAAAGCGCCTTCAGCACGAAGCACCGGAAACCGTGGACTTGACAGGCCTGGTGCTTACTGGCTTTGACATCAATGCTCGACCCGATGACGTAGAAGAAGAAGGCAAAACCCCGGTATTGCAACCAGCAGGTGCAGGCGGTGGTGGAGCGGCAGGCGACAAGCCGAAATTCGTCAAAGAGATTATCGAGAGGCTCAACAGCCTGTTTGGTGAGGCGACGCCGATCCAGGATCAGGTGGCTTTCGTTAATCAGATTTCAGCGATTACCGGTGAAAGCGATGTCGTCATGGCTCAGGTGGAAAGCAACACCCGTGAGCAGGCTATGAAAGGCAACCTCCCCGGTGCTGTGCAGCAAGCTGTTGTTCGTGCTTTGTCCAGTCATCAGAA
Source organism: Enterobacter cloacae complex sp. IR53030 (assembly GCF_049238365.1). Lineage (NCBI taxonomy): Bacteria > Pseudomonadati > Pseudomonadota > Gammaproteobacteria > Enterobacterales > Enterobacteriaceae > Enterobacter > Enterobacter cloacae complex sp. IR53030. The sequence continues at coordinate 1,609 of NZ_JBMKHA010000046.1, read as the reverse complement.
GCTGGCAACCCAGGTGCTCAAGTCTGACCGTCAGGGCATGACCGCATTGGTTGATATGGTGTATGACCTGCTACGCGAAGGCAAAGACATCGATCTGGGTATGGATTAAGCAGATGCTTGACCTGCTGAATCTGCCAGGCATCAAGCCGGTCGATATGCGCCACGAAGGCAAGTGCCTTGTGATAGTCGCTGAGCCGGTAACGGTCGAGGTGCCGTTATGTGGGGACTGCAACATCCCTATGCACAGACACGGTACGCGCAAAAACAAGTTCATGGACACGCCGTTGTACATGGAGCCCGTCCGCCTTGAAGTTCAGCGCCCGCGCTTTCGCTGTGAGTCGTGCGGAAAAATGTCCATGCCGGAGTTGAGTTTTCTGGATGACAAACGCCGAGCCACCAAACGGCTGGTCGATGTTATTCGGCAACAGTGCCTGGGAACCACCTTCCATGCTTTAGCTGAGCAAACCGGTGTGGCGGTGAACACCGTCAAGAACATCGCTCACGATCTCATTGAGGAACTCTCCCAAACCGTTCGTTACGAAACCCCAGTCATCATGGGCATTGACGAAGTGAACCTGGCCGGAGGGTATCGCTGTGTAATCACCAATCTGGCAACCAACAACGTCTTTGATATGTTGGAGCATCGAACTCAAGAGCATTTGAAGCCCTTCTTCAAGGATTTGCCGGATGCTGACAAGGTGGAATGGGTCTGTACGGATATGTGGCGACCCTTCAAGCGTTCCTTTGCTCAGTATCTGCCCAACGCCAAACTGGTGATCGACAAGTTCCATGTCGTCAAGATGGCTTCTGAAGCCTTGGAAGTGGAGCGCAAGAACTATCAGGCACAGTTAAGCAAAGAAGATCGCATTTACGTCAAAAAGTCGATTCGCTGGCTCACCCTGAAGCGACCCGGCAACTTGACACCCGCAGAGCAAAAGGCGCTGGAGGTTGTAAAGCAGGCGATCCCAGCACTTGCCATGGCCTATGACTTCAAGGAAGCCTTCTTCTGCATCTACGACGAACCCGACAAGCAGAGCGCTCAGAACGCCTTTGAGGCTTGGGAGAACAGCCTTCCACTTTATGGCATGGAGCCTTTCAAAACACTGGTAAAAACGGTACACAACCATTACGACGACATCTTTGCCTACTGGGATGCGCCGTTCTCAATCACCAATGGCTATACAGAAGGGCTCAACGGCTTGATCAAGATGTCCAATCGGTTAGGTCGGGGTTATAGCTATGAGATCATCCGTGCAAAGACGTTGTACTCCAAAGAAGCCCGCAAGGTTGGCAGTGGTATTCGAGCAGGACGAGGCAAGGTCGAGTATGGACCGCACATTCCGACATTGTTGAAGCAGGCAGAAGGTGGAGAGTTGGATTAACGCGAGAGATGGCGCGTCTGAGAATCCAACCAATGTTAGATTTTCGCTGGGTGGTGAAAAACAGAAAAATCCAACCAGAAGCAGCTTTTTTTCCGACTAAGAATCAAGGGTTAGAATGGATGAATTCCAACCCTAGAATGCAAATAGCCAAACAAAGTTAGATGCACTAAGCACATAATTGCTCACAGCCAAACTATCAGGTCAAGTCTGCTTTTATTATTTTTAAG
>NZ_JBMKHA010000045.1:0-9100 GCF_049238365.1 Enterobacter cloacae complex sp. IR53030 | reverse complement strand
ACAACATTAGCGTCGTTTTTTGAGAATGGTTACAACTTTAGTGCTTTGTGTACAACTTTATTGTCCTCGGATATTACCCTCTAAAACCTATAGAATTTACGTAGAAACGCGTTTAGTAAAGTCTTTACTAATTACTAATGACTAACATATTAGCACTTTCAGATATGCCAGCAACAACCCCAGCCAGTGAAATAATGTGATGAGCCCATTAAATGGGTGTAATCATTCTATCTGGTTGATATTTAAAGTTTTTAATTGTCAGCTTTATGTATGCCTGTGGGATTTACTCCTAATTAAATCCCATAGTATGAAAATTAGGCATTTGCAAACCTTAATGACGTGACGTTGTCACGTAAATCAATGGAATTTAGTCTCTAGTAAAGAGTTAACTAGTGACTAACTGCCTGATCGGTGTGCTTGAACGGTGCACTTCAGGCCGGATATAAAAATTGATGAGAGATATACAGAAAATGATGGACCGGCTTAATAAGCCAGCCTTTCTTGGGATGATTGATGATGTTGAACACGCTATAAAGCGAAAATGCCCCTTTTTAACCTATAGGTTGGGCACTATGAGTAAGATACAATCAAATCGCCAGTCAGATGGCTAATTTCATTTTGACCAAAGCGGGCTATTTCAAGCGTTATCGCTGAGACGAGGCTTCAATGACAAGTACACTTGACCCATCACACAAGCAAATTGAAATGTGGCGCAGAGCTACCGGTTCCGAAGGTGGACTCAACGAATACCGCAACTGGGTTCTGGAAAATAGTATGAGATTTACAGCATACGGTATCCATACCGTTATCGTCGAAGGTGAGGCGAAGCATATAACAGCGCTTGATGATGTTACCCTCTGTAACGAGTGGGCGAAGCTTAAAAGAGAAAACAATAGGCTTTACGCAGCAAATGAAAAAATTTGCTCTGGCTGGCGTGGTTTTGTGTTGCGTTTGTTAGGAATAACACTGTCATGCAGAAAACCGGTCATCTTACTGGGGGCAGACGCGAAGAATCAAAATGATGCCGTGAAAGGGGCTGATTTGTAATTTTCAGGCGAGCCCACCGTTCTTAGAAAGCTGTTCTATGGGTATGTAAGGAAGATAATGTTCTCTGAACGCTCAGTACACTTAATCACTTCCTGTACAAAGGGCAAGAATCATCAGGGCCACGTCTGGCCGACATTGGACATAGATCCAAAACAAACCCCGGACGACGCAGCATATGCCTGGAGTAACATTGTAGACGACGCCAGAAGTAATCAGGCGGTACCGGCATTGTCCTTGTATTCAGGTAATCACTGGTCTACGGCAAAGGAAATTTTAAACTCAACCAGAAATCTGGAGTTGTGGATAATCTCTGCCGGGATGGGGTTTTTAAATAGTCGAGATCGGGTGCCCTCTTACGAGGCGACATTTCATCAAGTACCATTCAGGCATGATCTCTGGTGGAAAGCCATCACAAAATCACTAGGAAAGCATAACCGTTGCGCAACTATAAGCCAGTTAATGCAGTCCAGTCCGAATGATGAATATTTGATTGCGGCTTCGCCTGTTTATATTTCTGCTGTCCAGAATGACATCCTGAAGGGCATTGAGAGTTTGACTCATCCTCTTACGCAACTAACGATCGTGACATCAGGGGCATATGCTGGCCCACTTGAAGAATACTTAATTAAGAGTTCTTCTAGGATGATGAAAGAGCTAGAGTGCAATATGGTGTGCCTGAATATAAAACTGGCTCAATACATACTTAAAAGTGGTAGTCGTTAGAACTAGACTGTTAATGATACAATTCTCCTGTTATTTTATTTTTATAAAAGGTCTCAAATATGCTCAAAAACAGATTTTCTTTATTGTGTCTTGCTGTGGCATCGTCACTTACTCTTACTGCTTGCGATGTAGTTGATGCTGCCTATGACGAGACTTTAAATGATAATGCACCCGAAATTGTAATAGCTGGAGGATTCAAAATTGATATCCAAGGTAATGCAGTTCCGGTTGAGGGATATGATAATTGCTCTTTGAATACTCTTCAGGGAAGCGTTGATACGGATAAATCAAATTGTATTGTTCTGGATAGAACACGTAAAAAAGTACCGGTTCTAGTTCATTTGTCATCCGGTCCCGTCAAAGAAGAATGGAAGATCGAGCACCAGGTTGAAAAAACCAAATCCGGCAAAAATTTCATCCAAACTCGTATGATTAGACCTGACGGTAACTTTGTAGTGCCTGCATCCTCAGAACGAGGGATCTTTAGTGGCAAACATTACAGTCAAGCCAGCTAAGTCAAGTCTATCCGTTCAAACAGAAAAAGGTTTCTTAAAAATGACGTTATCCGCTGCATTGCAAGGCACTTTTAAAGAGATGAGGAAAGACAATACAGTAGGCATCACAGTTCAAACTTGTTCAGATATTTTTGACAGCAATGTTCCTCCGGCTTATGTTTTCTGGCTTTATCGTCTCAAAGCGGGAGAAACTTTGCCGCGCGGAAGGTTCTTCAGAAAAAGAAAGCCAATCATCAATGTTATGGCAGTTGTTCATGATGCTGCATTCGAAAAATAACTGCGCTATCAGGAAAGTTACTTTTATGAACGTAATTGCAGCTGGAATTTTTTGCTTTATTTTTTACCCTACAGCTTTCGCTTATGCTTGTTATAAAAAGAGATGGCTAGAGTGGATTTTTCTTACTTTAATTATAATTTTTGCTTCTGCCATTTCGATTCAACAATACAATGAAGCGAATTTTGTAAGTGAGTTAAATTACCCTATGTTTATCTCCGCCATATATGGCCTGTCACTGGCATGGTTTCCTTTTCCGATTGCTTATGTTGTTCTGCGCTTCCTTCTTGATGATTTACAGCATGAGTACCCTAAACAGTGAGCAGATTTTAAGACTCATGAACAACATCGAAAGCACGAAACAGTCTGCACAAGGAAGATAAGGAGTATTCTTAGCAAGATATCTTTGTACCTGAAGACATAAAGCTGGCATCTTTTTCCTTATAGAGTGTATTATGATTAAGTAAATCCTTATCAAAGAATTAGAAAGTGAGGTCGTATGTCTGAAGCACTCAAATCGTTAAACAATATTCGTACTCTTCGCGCCCAGGGCCGCGAGCTGCCTTTAGAAGTACTTGAGGAAATCCTCGAAAAGCTTAATGTCATTGTTGATGAGCGTCGTCAGGAAGAATCATCCAAAGCTGCCGAACTGCAAGCTCGTCAGGAGAAACTTGACGCCCTGCGTAAGTTAATGGAAGAAGATGGTATCAACCCGGAAGAGCTGCTTGGCTCATTCCAGGCCAAATCTACGGCTACCAAGAAAAGCCGTGAACCACGCCCGGCCAAATACTCATTTACTGATGAAAATGGCGAAACAAAAACGTGGACTGGACAGGGCCGTACCCCCAAAGCTCTGGCAGAACAAATTGCAGCCGGTAAAAGTCTTGATGATTTCCTGATCTAACTTTTGCCACCAGTTTTGATAGAGGCCACTTCGGTGGCCTTTTCTCATACGGAATCAATTTCAGGTACAGAACATATGAAAAATTCAGAACCTAAGAGCTGTGATCCCTATGTGGACAGTTTGATTAGAAATGCAGATGCAAAGGAAGCCAGGTCATTTCTCAAAATATTGAAGCCCTTACCATTCCTTATCGTTATCATCGCTGTATTCTTTTTTTGGGTATCGTTTTCCCGTTTATTATCCCAGGTCGCGTAAAACCTTTTTAAAGACTCTTCTTTACCAGATATGCTCCCTCACCGGGATGGTTTCAACCTCTTCAGTTTCCCATATTGGCAAAACCTTCAGGAAATAAGACGATACCCTCCACGCTTTCCATTAAAGCGGGATGACGACGCCCAGTTCTTACGACCAGACTCCACGTTTTCGATTAGGATGCCTTTGGGCCCTTCTAACGAGGCCACCTCAACAACTCGCACTTTCCGGATCAGTCTTGGATCCACTTCTTCCCAGATCTGGCCAACTGTAATATCTTTTTGGGTTTGCATTTAATCTCTCGCTGTCATTTAGTGAACAAGACTAATCCTCGCCGTGGTTCAGCTTATGGCTTTATTTACGCTGACGATCCTTAGCCTTAAATTTTTGCCATCGTATCCGAAGGTTTTCGATGTTAACCGGAACCTGCATGCGTGTCGTCTCTATCTCATTCCCATGCCATTTCAGGAGATCATCATCCAACTCCCGGGCCTCCCGGCTGAAGTAAATTTTCATAGTGTCAGGGTTTATGGCGCAATGGTCATTGTCGAACAGTGTATGGATATCACGGCGAAGTAAAATTCCGTTCGTTACGTCGGGAATGCCTTCTTCATGACGTGGCGTTAAGTGCGCGGCCTCAGTACGCCAGGGGGACCTTACGCCGGTGACAACACATCGCCCGTAGCAATTCAACCTAACATCCCGGGCGAAAGGACCTTGGTCAGGACTGGTGACAGAAGTACATTCCTGGCCCTCTTTGTAGATACGCTTCGGGAAGTCGATAGTGGTTTGAGCTGTTTGGGAAAGTGACACATACGTAACCCCTTTGTATCTCTTTATCCCACCATTAAAAGTGGTAGGAATCGAGCTGGTTATGGCCACCAGTTTCACATCGCCCATTTCGACGATCTTAAGGCTCTTATTAGCGGCTACATGTAACTGGATGAATTTACCTACGTACACATCATGGTTCTCATCTTGTCTTTCAACACACAGGGGTCGTCTCAGAATTCGGAAAATAAAGCACGCTAAGGCGTAGTCACCCCGTGACTCCCCCGCGCCGATGCAGCGAGCTTCGTTCCGTCTTGCAGTGACGCAATCAGCGGGCAGGAAACGTTCCCTTTCCGCGCATGGCAGGCGCACACCAGTTCAGACAGCACGGCCTCCATGCGTGCCAAGTCGGCCATCTTCTCGCGCACATCCTTGAGCTTGTGCTCGGCCAGGCCGCTGGCTTCCTCGCAATGGGTGCCATCCTCCAGCCGCAGTAGCTCGGCGATTTCGTCCAGGCTAAAGCCCAGCCGCTGGGCCGATTTCACGAACCGCACTCGTGTTACATCCGCCTCGCCATAGCGGCGAATGCTGCCATAGGGCTTGTCTGGCTCCGGCAGCAGGCCCTTGCGCTGGTAGAACCGGATGGTCTCCACATTGACCCCGGCCGCCTTGGCAAAAACGCCAATGGTCAGATTCTCAAAATTAATTTGCATATCGCTTGACTCCGTACATAACTACGGAAGTAAGCTTAAGCTATCCAAACCAAATTTGAAAGGACAAGCGTATGTCTGAACCACAAAAGTCTGAACCACAAAACGGGCGCGGCGCGCTCTTCGCCGGTGGGCTGGCCGCCATTCTTGCGTCGGCCTGCTGCCTGGGGCCGCTGGTTTTGATCGCCTTGGGGTTCAGCGGGGCATGGATCGGCAACCTGACGGTGCTGGAACCCTATCGCCCGATCTTCATCGGCGCAGCGCTGGTCGCGCTGTTTTTCGCCTGGCGGCGCATCTACCGCCCGGCGCAAGCCTGCAAACCGGGTGAGGTCTGCGCGATTCCCCAAGTGCGAGCTACTTACAAGCTCATTTTCTGGATCGTGGCCGCGCTGGTCCTGGTCTCGCTCGGATTTCCCTACGTCATGCCATTTTTCTATTAATCACAGGAGTTCATCATGAAAAAACTGTTTGCCGCCCTCGCCCTCGCTGCCGTTGTTGCCCCCGTGTGGGCCGCCACCCAGACCGTCACGCTGTCCGTGCCTGGCATGACCTGCGCCTCTTGCCCGATCACTGTCAAGCACGCGCTTTCCAAGGTTGAGGGCGTGAGCAAGACCGACGTAAGTTTCGACAAGCGCCAGGCCGTCGTCACCTTCGACGATGCCAAGACCAACGTCCAGAAGTTGACCAAGGCGACCGAGGACGCGGGCTATCCGTCCAGCCTCAAACGCTGATCCGTTAACCGAACTCGGGAGCGACACATGGGACTCATCACGCGCATCGCTGGCAAAACCGGCGCGCTCGGCAGCGTCGTTTCCGCGATGGGCTGCGCCGCCTGTTTTCCTGCCATCGCCAGCTTTGGCGCGGCCATCGGACTGGGCTTCTTGAGCCAGTACGAGGGGCTATTCATTGGCATCCTGCTGCCGATGTTCGCCGGCATCGCGTTACTCGCCAATGCTATCGCTTGGCTCAATCATCGACAGTGGCGACGCACGGCGCTCGGCACGATAGGCCCGATCTTGGTGCTGGCAGCGGTGTTTTTAATGCGGGCTTACGGCTGGCAGAGCGGTGGACTGCTCTATGTCGGCCTGGCCTTGATGGTTGGGGTGTCGGTCTGGGATTTCATCTCGCCAGCACATCGCCGCTGCGGGCCGGACAGCTGTGAATTGCCAGAACAACGTGGCTGACGGCAACAGCCGTAGCCACCACAGAAAAGGAAAAATACATGACCACCCTGAAAATCACCGGGATGACCTGCGACTCGTGCGCGGCTCACGTCAAGGAAGCCTTGGAGAAAGTGCCCGGCGTGCAATCGGCGCTGGTGTCCTATCCGAAGGGCACAGCGCAACTCGCCATTGAGGCGGGCACGTCATCGGATGCGCTGACTACCGCCGTGGCCGGACTGGGCTACGAGGCAACGCTTGCCGATGCGCCACCGACGGACAACCGCGCCGGCCTGCTCGACAAGATGCGCGGCTGGATAGGGGCCGCTGATAAGCCCAGTGGCAACGAACGCCCGTTGCAGGTCGTCGTCATTGGTAGCGGTGGAGCCGCGATGGCGGCAGCACTGAAGGCCGTCGAGCAAGGCGCGCAGGTCACGCTGATTGAGCGCGGCACCATCGGCGGCACCTGCGTCAACGTCGGTTGTGTGCCGTCCAAGATCATGATCCGCGCCGCCCACATCGCCCATCTGCGCCGGGAAAGCCCATTCGACGGCGGCATGCCACCCACACCGCCGACGATCTTGCGCGAGCGGCTGCTGGCCCAGCAGCAGGCCCGTGTCGAAGAACTCCGTCATGCCAAGTACGAAGGCATCCTGGACGGCAATTCAGCCATCACCGTTCTGCACGGTGAAGCGCGTTTCAAGGACGACCAGAGCCTTATCGTTAGTTTGAACGAGGGTGGCGAGCGCGTCGTGATGTTCGACCGCTGCCTGGTCGCCACGGGTGCCAGCCCGGCGGTCCCGCCGATTCCGGGCTTGAAAGAGTCACCCTACTGGACTTCCACCGAGGCCCTGGCGAGCGACACCATTCCCGAACGCCTTGCCGTAATCGGCTCGTCGGTGGTGGCGCTGGAGCTGGCGCAAGCCTTTGCCCGGCTGGGCAGCAAGGTCACGGCCCTGGCGCGCAATACCTTGTTCTTCCGTGAAGACCCGGCCATCGGCGAGGCGGTGACAGCCGCTTTCCGTGCCGAGGGCATCGAGGTGCTGGAGCACACGCAAGCCAGCCAGGTCGCCCATATGGACGGTGAATTCGTGCTGACCACCACGCACGGTGAATTGCGCGCCGACAAGCTGCTGGTCGCCACCGGCCGGACACCGAACACGCGCAGCCTGGCATTGGAAGCGGCGGGGGTAGCCGTCAATGCGCAGGGGGCCATCGTCATCGACAAGGGCATGCGCACCAGTAGCCCGAACATCTACGCGGCCGGCGACTGCACCGACCAGCCGCAGTTCGTCTATGTGGCGGCAGCGGCCGGCACTCGTGCGGCGATCAACATGACTGGCGGCGATGCGGCCCTGGACCTGACCGCAATGCCGGCCGTGGTGTTCACCGACCCGCAGGTCGCCACCGTGGGCTACAGCGAGGCGGAAGCACATCACGACGGGATCGAGACCGACAGTCGCCTGCTAACACTGGATAACGTGCCGCGTGCGCTTGCCAACTTCGACACACGCGGCTTCATCAAGCTGGTCATCGAGGAAGGTAGCGGACGGCTCATCGGCGTGCAAGCGGTGGCCCCGGAAGCGGGTGAACTGATCCAGACGGCGGTGCTCGCCATTCGCAACCGTATGACCGTGCAGGAACTGGCCGACCAATTGTTCCCCTACCTGACCATGGTCGAAGGGCTGAAGCTCGCGGCGCAGACCTTCAGCAAGGACGTGAAGCAGCTTTCGTGCTGCGCCGGATGAGGAAAAGGAGGTGTTCAATGAGCGCCTACACAGTGTCCCGGCTGGCCCTTGATGCCGGGGTGAGCGTGCATATCGTGCGCGACTACCTGCTGCGCGGATTGCTACGGCCGGTCGCGTACACCACGGGCGGCTACGGCTTGTTCGATGACACCGCGTTGCAACGGCTGCGCTTTGTACGGGCTGCCTTCGAAGCGGGTATCGGCCTGGACGCACTGGCGCGGCTGTGCCGGGCGCTGGATGCTGCGGACGGTGACGGTGCGTCTGCGCAGCTTGCCGTGTTGCGGCAACTCGTCGAGCGTCGGCGCGAGGCCCTGGCCAGCCTCGAAATGCAACTGGCCGCCATGCCAACCGAACCGGCACAGCACGCGGAGAGTCTGCCATGAACAGCCCAGAGCACTTGCCGTCTGAGACGCACAAACCGATCACCGGCTACTTGTGGGGCGCGCTGGCCGTGCTCACCTGTCCCTGCCATTTGCCGATTCTCGCCATTGTGCTAGCCGGCACGACGGCCGGCGCGTTCATCGGGGAGCACTGGGGTATTGCAGCCCTCACGCTGACCGGCTTGTTTGTCCTGTCTGTGACGCGGCTGCTGCGGGCCTTCAAGGGAAGATCATGACCGCTTCCCAGCCAGCCGAGAGTGGGCAGCTTTGAGCTTCGCTACCAATCTGGAGGAGTACCACCATGAACGCAAACGCCCCGAACACTGCCAGTTGCACCACCTGCTGCGTATGCTGCAAAGAAATTCCGCTCGATGCCGCCTTCACCCCGGAAGGCGCGGAATACGTCGAACATTTCTGCGGGCTGGATTGCTATGAACGCTTCCAGGCACGCGCCAAGGCCGCGACAGAATCTGACATTGCGCCTGTCCCTGGCGGTTCGCAGCCGTCAGATTGAGGCATACCCTAACTTGATGTCAGATGCCATGTGTCATTTTCAGAAGACGACTGCACCAGTTGATTGGGCGTAATGGCTGTTGTGCAGCCAGCTCCTGACAGT
>NZ_JBMKHA010000044.1:0-10677 GCF_049238365.1 Enterobacter cloacae complex sp. IR53030 | reverse complement strand
GCCAACTTGTCGTCAAAATCGGTGTTGCAAAAACGGGAGTGACCATAGATTCCGTTTTCTGAGACGACCCCGATCAGTATTACGTTATCCCACTCCAGCCCCTTGGAACCATGCAGTGTGGAAAGGATGAAGGGATCGCAGTCAGTAGCAGCCTCGCCTGGATTCAAGATAAGGTTTAAAAACGTGCGGGAATCGATCTTACTGGAGTCAAGTAGCTCCCCGATCCTCACGACCCCTCGTTGCTGGTCGTTCGATCCAGTGCGAGTTACACCCTCAGAGCCAACACTATCAATGAAACCCTCCATACTCAGGCGTCGTAACACATCGATAGCAGGCGTTTCCTCTCCGTCTTTCTGGCAGATAGTGGCGAGCCTGCCCAGCCGATCTTTTTGGTATTGTGCGCCCTCGAATAACTGACCTAGAGCAGACCATAGGTCGGCGTGCGGAGCCATCAATCCACTGAGCGCCGCTTTGAATTGCCCTTTCTGCCATCTAAAACCAGCCTCCTTCAGAAAGCCGTAAACAATCGCTTGTTTGTTGGGATGGTTTTCCAGTAGCCGCAGATCGCCGTACACAGACAGCAAGACGCCAACTACCAGTATCCCGATTTCGGTGCGGGTGTGTAATGCGCTTGAACCATTGAGGTAGCGATAAGGTAGCCCACACAGGCGTAAAGCAATTTCCGCCTCAGCAAGGTTCGCCTTAGTGCGGGACAATATGGCTTGTGTTCCACTGCTCACCGAGAGGTTTGATAGCACCTTGGATAGGCAGTTATCAAAGTGCAATCTGACCTCTGTTTTGGGGGTGCTAGGATGACTGACACAAAGCTTGGTCAGCTTTGTAGAGTTGCGCCGAATTACCGAGTTAGCCATCAAGGAAAGCTCATGGCCAAATCTGAACGTGCATGACAGTTGAAACACCTTCGTATTCGGGTAGTGCCTTTCAAACAGTCCGCCGATAAAGTCTGGTCGAGCACCACGCCACTCATAAATACACTGGTTAACATCACCAACAGCCATAACCGACGTATCCGACTTAGATAGCAAGCGGGTCATGTCATGCTGTATCAGGTTAACGTCCTGATATTCATCAACAATGATGTGCTTGAAGTGGGCACCAAGGCTGCTGTCATTACGCAACAGTGCGACAGCCTCAATCAAACAGTCATCAAAGGTTCGCAGACTGTTTTCCTCCAGCAGCTCACAATAGCGGCCATAGGCGTGAATAAACTCCCGTTTGATGTTGCTGAACGTTGGATCATTGGCAGCATCAACAGGAGTTACGGCCGCCGCCCGGCAGCGAGCAATAAACAGCTCGAAGTTTTCAATTTCATTGGGGTCAATATAATTCGCCTCATGGTCAAAGCCATAGCGGTAGGCTTGCTTTACCAGTTGCTCATAGCGGTAGTCGCTTGGAGTAATGAGGTCTTTCTTCTTGATTATCTGTTGGCGTTCTCCGTAACCAACAATCTTTAAGGCCAAGCTGTGGAACGTGCGGATTTCTGGAATCACGCTCGACATCAGTGCCGTCTTCAAGTTCTCCGTGAAGCTCACCTGCGCCGACTTGTTGTACATCAGGATCAGAATGGAGCGAGGATCAGTTCCCGTCTTGACCAGCCGCTCAACGCGCTTTACAAGTGTGGTTGTTTTCCCGCTACCAGGTACGGCTTTTACCAACGCATGTCCGGTGTCATGGCTGACAATACTTTTCTGCTCCCAAGTCAGTCTTTTGGTCATGCCTTAACCTTGTAATTGGCGCACTGACGGGCCTCGGTGTAGGGAACGATCTTTGCCTTACTGTGACATTGCAGATAGCCATCCTCCCATCGGCCTGCTTGCTCGCACATAATGCAGTTGGGAAATAGTGAATGAGGATCGGCGTGACGGATAAAAGCTCGTAAGTTATCAGCCAGCTCAGCGGCCCCTAACGATCTAGGCCATGTGTTCACGTCAGAATTGATTGTTAAATCCACTTCAGCGAGCGGCATCGTTTGTTCGTTGAGTCGGCCGGAACCACTTAAACTCCAGACAGACATATCCACGTTACCTACTGAGCAGACGCCGCTACAGGTGTCCACAGATTGAAACGGGGGAAGCCAGTTGAATACTCTCAGGATCTTCTCCTTGATCGAGTAGGCCCCGGTAAGCAACATCTGAATATCAGAGGCAGATTGGACCTTAAACTCAAGAATCGGGATACCGGCTTCGATCTTGTCTTGAGAGCAGGGGTGTGTGACACAAATCTCTACGTAGCAACGCCTTTCGCCAGTCGTATCATACAACATCACGTCTGGTCGCAGCCCTGTGACCTTATCGTGTTTTTCCAGCTCTGCCTGATCGAAAAATTGAGTCAAGTTGTAGCGTGCAGGCACGGATTTTACGCACTGACGTGCTTCGTCTCTAACCAAGGCTAAACGAGAACCATTACAGGCAACCCGGCGCTCCAGCTCAAGGCTAATAGGCATTTCACGGCTGAGAGCTTGTTGGTAGCGATAGAAGAATGCTTCTTTGCCGCACTTGTGAAGATAGGTTTCAAGGGCACAGCATTCTTCCGAATGGCGAAAGTGCTTAGCGTTGAACTCGCCCATTACCGGGGTCAGGGGGCTCTTACAACCTGGGCAGGTGTAAGTATGTGAGCGCAGGGCAGCGCCAATGTGCGTGAGGGTGCCCTCGCCGTCTAGCGCGTAAGCGTATTGTATTGAGCTGGATTGAGTTGTCATGACTGCGTATCCTCCCAAAAAAATCCAGCTAAGAACAGACCTTACGGCAGGCAAATGGTAAGTAGTGCTTCTTGAAGCAGTCGAGTGTACAGCGGCTCAGTGAAAAAGCTAATCGCCCGCTCAACAACCTAGTGATACTGGTGCAGATTCGACAATGAGTTAATGCCCGGAGAGCATCTGCAAGACTTCTAGCTGGAAGGCATTCCAACCAGCCCTCGCTTCTGAAAAGCCGTCAGGAAACGGTAAAATCCAACCAAGTGAGCAACTTCACTTGATCAAAGATCTAAGGCTAGAATGATGGAATTCCAACCTTAGTTTGCAAATAGCCTAAACATATAACTTCCTCTGAGGATTTAAAAGAATTCTCAGATGTCTTGAAAGCTACTTTTTAAACTTTCTCATTCTGAGAAGCATATTTAATTTTGCTGCGTCTGCTCGTGCTGCTGCTACAGAAAGGGCTTTATGCAGTGAAACTACCACGACAAACAAACAGAACATCGACCAGAATCCATCCATTTCGTTTACCTAATCGTTGAGGTTTTTATTCGGGATATCTGGCTAAATAGGACTACACAGATACCCAGTTAAACCCCCCGCTTACATAACACTCCGGTTCCTCACCAGACGTTTTATTCTATCGCGGTCTGTGGTTATCAGAAGCTGCATAAACCGGTTATTTAGTCCGTTACGCGAAAATTATTGAGGATCCGGGCTGTTAAACTGTTCTTCCTCTTTCGCTTCCGGAGAAAAGGGGAGGTGTCACCCTGCGGCCGGGTAGTGAAAAGGATTTGACGTAATTCAGGCGAAGGGCGAACAAGACCGCAAAGGACGCCCGGGCGACCGGATACCTGCCGGGTTGTGCGAAGTAAAAACCGGAAGCAGTGATAACACAAACAGGCCCCTACAGCGTAAGGATTGTGATGGACGATAAAGAGCAATTTACGAATCTTGTGGCAAAGCATGCCTCCGGACTCACCGAAGAGCAGCTGGCCGGTTACGATGCCTGTTCCCTGGATGGTGAATGCGTCACGCCTTCATACGAGGTTTTCCGGGGGTATCGTACCCGCCATACCCTGGATGAATTTCTGGAGATGGCCATATCGCTGAATGCCATCCACCCGGATGAATATTTAACGGATATGCTGCTTAAGCCTCATGAGGTGATCGGCGCTCTGGCCGATGAAGGCGACCAGCTGAACAACGCCACCCCGGTTTATTTCTTCCCGGATACCGGCGTCTATGCAGCGGCCGTCAGTGAAACCCGGGTGCTCGATGCCTGGCTTTGCTGGCCATGCTACCCGGCGAACTGGTAACGCGGCCGTTGGAATTGCACCGGCAGGATACGAATTTAACCGACCCCGTGGCGGGAAGGTTATCACAATTGCATGTCCTCATCCCTCAAGCCCCCTGCCAGGCCCTAACGTGCTGTCAGGCTTCGCCTGATTCCCGATCTGCGCCGGTACTTCAGCCGATAACTTTTTGTTTTCTTTTTATTTTCTCCCCATTTCCTCAAAGTTCGCGGGCGGCGTGGACAGGGCACCATTGCCGCATGTGGGGTCTTAATAAGGGCAGGGTGGTCAGGTTTGCTCGATGCCGGGGGTAGGCCCTACCCTTTATGGGATGAGGACATGCAATTCACTAAATTAATCGACAGCACCGGTGGTGACTTATCTGTAACGGGTCAGTTTTGATACGGGGAATGTTTCAGGGTTAAGATCTGGAATCATAAAAATATACGCTCCCGTTCAGGACATACGACTTGAAATGGATAATGCCATTAAAGGAATTCCAGCCTTTCGTCGATAACAGTTTCTGACCATCGCCATAACCATGTCATGGAGGAGACTAACCGTGTTTCAGAGGTGAGCTGGTGCCTGGCAAAACATACAAACTCAAATATCAGGAAGCGAGTTTAGTTGTTTATAACATGCAGCCGTGTAACTGATTAGGTACCGGCAAAAGGAGGAAATAATGTTTGAAAACTACGTTTGTAAAATCTATGTAAGCAATGATCCTCATTTTAGTAGCCATCTCGAAGCAACTGCGTTTGGTTTCGATAATGGTCAGCAGCAAAAGATTCTCACCGCAGCCCATGTTGTTACCAATGCTCTTGGAAAAATTTATCCCGTCAGCAATACACTTAAACTTTACGTCAAATTTCTTAACCATCAAGGACTGGTGAACGAAGAGCCTGTTCTAGTCGATTTCATTCTCAATGAGGCTAATGACAGGGACGGCATTCCGTTTGTTGACAGTGCAGAAATCGTATTACCAGCTGGAATACAACAGCCTGTAAGTAGTTACTTTAAGGTCCTGGCTCCCGCAGCTGGCATGGGTACATTGGGTGTCGGATATCCAATGAATGAGACAACAATTTCGACATTCCCTGGTGAAGTTTCAGGCATTTGGCCTTTAAATTGCTCAAATCATTCTCCCCAACATCTCACAACTCGCTTTGTAATAGCACATTTCAACACCGATGGTTGCTCTGGTGGACCCTATGTCGTCTCCGAGAATGACGAGCATTTTGTCATTGGAAGTCTGGTTGGAATAATGTCTGGAACCTGCCCAGATTCAAATCCACACATGTCTGTTCAGTCCGCTACTGATTTTTAGCAAAGTCAGTTCCAAAATGACGCTGGCACGATAGTTATTTTGGGTCTGCCCGATATGGCGTCTGCCCTTACTAACAGCAACAGCATTGAAACTGACAAACATGAACTCGAAAGTGCCACAATAGTAAGTCATGATTTCTTCATCACTTTTATGGTGCTCTTTTTCACCTATCACACAGCAAGTTATGAATACGAGGCCTGTAATGGACGCTACCGAAACTGAAGAGCTCGAAAAAATTCGCAAGAAGGCAATGGATGAAGTTACAAGTGCTCTTCAGGCGCTTGAAAATAAGTTCCCGGGTATTACTGAGGGCGCAGCAGCTTTGGCGGGGTCAGGCGTAGGCGCAGCGGCTTCCTTCGGTGCTCTCTATACGCTTGGTACAACGGGAGTGTCAGCAGCAGGCATAACCTCCGGGCTCGCTACAGCAGGGTCTATCGTCGGTGGCGGTATGGTTGCAGGCATTGCGGTATTGGCCGCACCTGTAGCTGTGTTAGGGATTGGCGGGTACGCGATAGTGAAACACAAAAAAAATGCGAAACTGACAGCCGCCCTTAGTCAGGCCATCCAAAAGCTCTACGAAGTTCAGGAAAGGTTGATGTCGAATGCGGAATATTTTAAGGCAGAAATTGCTGGCATCAAGGCAACAATCGACATGCTTACTAAGAAAGCTCCAAAAGGTAGCCTGGTCGCGGTGAGGTAAACACATGAGTCAGTCTCCTTATGATGATGAGTTCAGGGCCATCCGTTATATTCAGCTCCGTGGTCAGGATATCGCGAACGCTCACGAGACAATTAACAGTGATATAGAGAGCCTTAAGGCACAGTTGACCGGGCTAATCAGCGGCACTGAACTTGATGAAGCGGAGCATCTGGCGCTTAAAGAACATCATCTGCGAGAAATGACCCCTTCAGATACTGCCATGCATTCTACTGGTCTCAAGACTATATATAGCGAGGCTAACCAGCGTGTATGCGGTGATATTGGACTGGCCACAATACTCTCCACGGATGACTTGGCTGTTGTAGATGCCCGGATCCAGAATCATATTAAAGAATTTAATGATCGCTACGCACTCGACGCCTGGGATTATGCTATTGCCTGCGGATGCGGGCTCATAGCATCCATGCTGGATTTACTTTGCGTCAGAGCCCCGCCAAAACCTACGGTGAGCTTTACGGCAGAAGTGGATGGTATTTTCAATAAACAGGTGCAGAAAGCCTTCAATGCCATTTTGCCGGAGGACCTGAGTACAAAACTCTCAGATTTGTTCCCTATAGGGGCACCAGACAGTTCGATCAGCAGCGATTTAGTGGGTGCGGCCGGTGGCGTTTTGTCTCCCACAAATCACCGCTTAAGAGCTTTGTCACACGATCCCGTACTGGGCATTATTTTCGGTATAAAGGATATGCTGAACGGGACCTGTACGGTGGTTCAGAATGGACAGATCGTGGTTTATCCTTCCAGTAAAGGCGTTACAGACGAAACCAATATTTTCAGGCTCATCGCCAGAATGTTTGGACACCTGGCATCGGATGTTAATGCCCCCTCAGCAAAAGGAAACCGTGGCATGGGGTTACCGGCTCCTTTTATGGGGCTACTTCGTATGCTTGAGGGGATCCCTGTGGGGAGTTCTAACTTCGGCAAACAAATAGAGTACATGTATGTCAACGGGTATGACTTTCGTCAGTTTATCGTGACAAGTATTCCGATGAGCATAATGGAAGTTTTGATGCGGGTTTTCTATGTGGCGAAACAGGTATCGCTGGGAAAAGGAGCTTTTGGGGAGACCTTACTGGATACCATGCCGTTGCGGCTAAATCCACGCTTCCGGATGATGCTTGCCCTGGGTTATGGAACTTCCAGTGCTGTTAACGCAGGTAAAATGTATATCACCGGCAATATTCTCAATGCGAATTACGCCTCCTGGATGGGGTTGGCCTGGAATGGTTTTCACTCACTCAAGTGGTCCCTTTATCAGCGACACTTAAAGCTTTGGGCCGGTATTGAAAAGGCAGAACTGGAACGGCTTCAGAACAATATAGACAGCATCGAGGCATTGACCATCAGAGCAGGAAACTTGCCAGTCAAGTAACATTCACCGGAGCACCTCCGGAACCCCATAGCCCACCAGCTGCTAAAAATGTCTGCCTTTGCTTTTAATACTCTCTCTGCCTCCTCCCCGAGGCAGAGAGTAGCTCGTAGTTATTTATACAGCTCACAACAGGGCCATAAGATACTCCGCTTCTCGTTTACCGATGATCCTGATCTGTCAGCTCTCTTACCGGATGCTGTACGAGCGTAACGGCTTATTATTGATAGTTCTCTCATATCAAACCTCATAAAGATTTATGCTGCCACTTAGTAACAGCCTAAAGGTTGTACTCTCTATTTAACAGCTTTTAGGCTGTTAATTTGATATTACAGCTTTTAGGGTGTATGTTTAGAAAACAGCGTACAAGGTGTATCAGAGGAACTACTGAGGCCAGCTTATGATCAATAATGATTACCCGTTAAACACGCTCAACCAGTTGCGTCCCTTGCTCATTGGTTTTCGCAAGGCGAATGGCCTGACGCAAAAAGACCTGTCCGAAAGGTTAGGGGTCACTCAACAGACATACTCACGTCTGGAAGCCAACCCTGCCAGTGCGAGCATTGAACGGCTATTCAAGGTGTTTTCTATCCTGGGCGTAAAAATCAGCTTCTCCTCGACAACCGCCTCTTCAGAGGGGAAGCAGACGGAAGAAATGCTTAAATCAAACTCACCTGCACGACAGGAGAAATGGTAACGATATGAGCCGGAAACAGCAGCGTCTGGCAATCTGGATGAACGGAATCAAAGTCGGATACTGGGAAAAAAGTAAAGGGGTAGACAGCTTACAATACCTTCCTGACTGGAGTGCAGACGAACAGGGAAGGCCGCTGTCATTGTCCCTTCCTTTTACTCCCGGGAACCAGGTCTGGCGTGGAAATGTGGTACGTGACTATTTTGATAATTTACTCCCGGACAGCGAAGGCATACGCAGACGTCTGGCAATGCGTTACAAGGCCGATAGCCTGGAGCCTTTTGATCTTCTGACGGAGCTGGGAAAAGACTGCGTGGGCGCGATACAGCTGCTTCATGACGGAGATGAACCCACAGATTTATATTCCGTGAAGTATCACCCGCTTACTGAATCAGAAATTGCGGCAACTTTGCGTAATACCACGGAGACATTGCTACCGGGCAGGCCAGAAGATAACGACGACTTACGTTTATCTATTGCCGGTGCTCAGGAGAAAACAGCCCTACTGTGGCATGAAGATCGGTGGTGTATGCCGGAGGGTAATACACCAACGACGCATATATTCAAGCTACCGCTCGGACTTGTGGGGAACATGAAAGCCGACATGCGCTCGTCGGTTGAAAATGAATGGCTCTGCTCGGTACTTCTCGAACAGTACGGGCTCCCCGTGGCAAGAACGCAGATTGCTCACTTTGAAGATCAGAAAGCGCTGGTGGTAGAACGTTTTGACCGAAAATGGTCAGGAAACGGACAATGGATCATTCGTTTACCCCAGGAGGATATGTGTCAGGCCCTGGGCATTTCGCCATTACGAAAATATCAGGCGGACGGCGGGCCAGGTATATCGGAAATTATGGAAGTTCTGAGTAATTCAGACCGTGCTGAGCGTGACAAAGCGCAGTTTTTTATGACGCAGATAGTTTTCTGGATGATGGCCGCAACAGATGGCCACGCTAAAAATTTCAGTATTTCTATTGGGCCACAGGGACGTTATCACCTTACACCACTCTATGATGTGTTGTCGGCATGGCCGGTGATCGGTCATGGGAACAATCAGATATCCTGGCAGAAGTGCAAACTGGCGATGGCCGTACGTGGCAGTAGCAACTATTACCAGATATATCGAATACAACGACGCCACTGGATCAGGCATGGTGAGATAACCGGCCTGAGTAAACAGCAGACAGAGGCGATGATAGAGGAAATCATCGCCAGAACCCCGGGTGTCATTGAACGTGTTAGCGGGCTTCTTCCGGACCAGTTCCCCCAGCAGCTTGCGGAAAGTATTTTTGATGGAATGAGGCAGCAATGCAGGCGCCTGGCTGAGAAATGACAGCCGCAATTTATAGTGTGCATGTTTTCAGAATAGCTGATGTAAGCGTGAGGATTCAGTATGACTGAAGAACAAAAAAGAATAGAGCGGGCTATTGAGTTGGCTTGTCGTTACGGCGGAACCGATGAAATGCATCATCTGCAATGGGTCGTGGATCAGATGGTAAGAGAACTTGCTGGAGAACGTTATGCACAGATTGTAGCAGATGCCACCAGCGGAGAAGATGGGCCTGATACTTACAAATGGAGTGTTGGGATCGCGCCTTAGCATCTGTCAGTCTGGGGATGAAAACGTACTTAACATCCAGCGAATTCCCAGACTTCACATTAAGACTAGAGTAACGGCCGCAATCACGTGAGAGAAAAAAATGGCAATTTTAGCAATCATTGCAGTTATCGCCCTGGGTGGGTACGCCTGCGGGTTTATTAAAGCCCGTGAGCTGAGCGCTTTGCGTAAAGAAATGAAACTATACGTGGATCGCATGGAAGCGGCGGAGCTGGACTTACACGCAATCAGAAGTGTAGCGGAGCACCGGTTGCACGGTGCAGGTAAACAGTTTGCCGACCTTTACAGCCGTATCGACGGTGCAACTGTGACGCTGACACCCGAAGATCAGCTGTTACTGGCAACGATGCCATTTAATATTCAGGATGTAGAAGACATCGTAAACGAGCGCGGTCCAAAGACAATTAGCGGCCGTCCATTCTGGGAAGTTGAGCCAGGCCCGCATGACTATGAATATGGCCCGCAATATCCGTATTTCCCAGACCAGCGCTAGGAAGAGATCAAGATGAGAGAGCCAAGACCCCGCCATACCTTGCAGGTCATTCGAGTGCCTTCTCTGGAGGTTCAGGATCTGGGGCTGACCAGCTTTGATAGCTGGCTTGACGAGAACGGTTATGACAAAACGAATGCCAGAAATAACCGTACCATCTGGGCGAGAGAAGGCGGATGGCATCTGAAACGTTGCAGAAATCTGGAAACTGGCACGGACGATTTCTGGTTTATCGCTTTCGATGGTAAAGGCGGAAAGATATACCCGCTGAAAACCCAAAGAGACTACCGGGCTGCATATCGTAAGCTGGAAGCAGAAGGTTATGCACCTGCGGTCATCGAGCAAATGACCACAGGCGCAGCATATAACCTGGCCTATCCAGGGGTCGTCTCAGAAAACGGAATCTATGGTCACTCCCGTTTTTGCAACACCGATTTTGACGACAAGTTG
>NZ_JBMKHA010000043.1:0-12153 GCF_049238365.1 Enterobacter cloacae complex sp. IR53030 | reverse complement strand
AAAGAAAATAAAATGCGATGCCATAACCGATTATGACAACGGCGGAAGGGGCAAGCTTAGTAAAGCCCTCGGTGCGGCGGACATTATCCGCGAACAGGCTGAACAGCACGGCATTGCGCGGGTAACGGATGTCTGGCTGGAAGTCGGCGCACTGGCGGATGTTGAGGAGAGTGCACTGCATTTCTGTTTTGATATCGCCTGCCGTGATACCGTGGCGCAGGGCTGCACACTGCATATTGATGTTATCCCGGCACAGGCATGGTGCTGGGATTGCAGCCGTGAGGCCGAAATCATGCAGCACGCCGGATGCTGTCCGCACTGCGGCAGTGAACGGCTGCGCATCAGTGAAGGTGATGATTTGCGGGTAAAAAGCCTGGAAGGTGAGTGAGTTTTACGCCGCCGCCGTATTCAGCAGCCAGCGGGCGAATTGCTGCATGGCCGGGGTTTCCGTACGGGACTGTAACCGCGTCAGCCAGTAGCCGCCGAGGGTGATTTCTGCGGCAAACGGCTGTACCAGTGCGCCTGACTGTAACAGGCGGCTGAACATACATACCGGTGCGATCGCTACCCCGGCACCCAGTTGTGCCGCCTCGGCCATGGCCAGTGAGGTATCGAACACCATTACCGGCTGTGACGGGGAAGGCGGTGTGCCGCCCGCACAATCCAGCCAGCGGCTCCATTCATCCCGGCGGAATGAGCGCAGCAGGGTAAAGCGGTGAACATCATCCGGCTGCTGTAACTGTTCTGCAATGGCCGGTGAGCACAGCGGAGCGTGTGGTGCACTGAAAATCAGTTCCGCATCTGACTCATGCCACGCGCCGTTACCGAAACGGATCGTATAATCATGCCCTTCCGCCGCCGGGTCCACATGATTGTTATGGGTGGAGATATGCAGATCAATATGCGGATGGCTGTCATAGAATCCGGCCAGACGCGGCAGCAGCCAGCCTGCGGCAAATGTTCCCACCGCACCGACTTTCACCCGCTCACGGAACTGCCCGTGAGAAAAACACTCCAGAGTATCCGCAATCCGGTCAAACGCCTCATTGAGCACCGGCAGTAATCCCTCACCTTCATGGGTCAGCACCAGCCCGCGCGAGACGCGGGTAAACAGCACACAGCCGAGTTGTTCTTCCAGCGCCCTGACCTGCTGGCTGACGGCGGCATGGGTGACATTCAGCTCAATCGCCGCGCGGGTAAAACTGAGATGACGGACGGCGGCCTCAAAGGCGCGCAGCGGGTTAAGGGGGAGATAACGTCTGACCATAATCCACCTGTAAGTTTTTCTTTAGGCTCTTGTTATAAATAACCGTTTGTTCTGTCCGGTGAATCTGACGATACTTGCCGCCGTTACTCACACACGGAAGGTTAATTCTGATGAAAAAATCGTTATCTGCAACACTGATTTCCGCTCTGCTGGCGTTTTCCGCCCCGGGGTTTTCTGCCGCTGATAATGTCGCGGCGGTGGTGGACAGCACCATTAAACCGCTGATGGCACAGCAGGATATTCCCGGGATGGCGGTTGCCGTCTCCGTAAAGGGTAAGCCCTATTATTTCAATTATGGTTTTGCCGATATTCAGGCAAAACAGCCGGTCACTGAAAATACACTATTTGAGCTCGGATCTGTAAGTAAAACTTTCACAGGTGTGCTGGGTGCGGTTTCTGTGGCGAAAAAAGAGATGGCGCTGAATGATCCGGCGGCAAAATACCAGCCGGAGCTGGCTCTGCCGCAGTGGAAGGGGATCACATTGCTGGATCTGGCTACCTATACCGCAGGCGGACTGCCGTTACAGGTGCCGGATGCGGTAAAAAGCCGTGCGGATCTGCTGAATTTCTATCAGCAGTGGCAGCCGTCCCGGAAACCGGGCGATATGCGTCTGTATGCAAACAGCAGTATCGGCCTGTTTGGTGCTCTGACCGCAAACGCGGCGGGGATGCCGTATGAGCAGTTGCTGACTGCACGGATCCTGGCACCGCTGGGGTTATCTCACACCTTTATTACTGTGCCGGAAAGTGCGCAAAGCCAGTATGCGTACGGTTATAAAAACAAAAAACCGGTCCGCGTGTCGCCGGGACAGCTTGATGCGGAATCTTACGGCGTGAAATCCGCCTCAAAAGATATGCTGCGCTGGGCGGAAATGAATATGGAGCCGTCACGGGCCGGTAATGCGGATCTGGAAATGGCAATGTATCTCGCCCAGACCCGCTACTATAAAACCGCCGCGATTAACCAGGGGCTGGGCTGGGAAATGTATGACTGGCCGCAGCAGAAAGATATGATCATTAACGGTGTGACCAACGAGGTCGCATTGCAGCCGCATCCGGTAACAGACAACCAGGTTCAGCCGTATAACCGTGCTTCCTGGGTGCATAAAACGGGCGCAACAACTGGTTTCGGCGCCTATGTCGCCTTTATTCCGGAAAAACAGGTGGCGATTGTGATTCTGGCGAATAAAAACTACCCGAATACCGAAAGAGTCAAAGCTGCACAGGCTATTTTGAGTGCACTGGAATAATTTTTTTCCTGAACAGGCCCCTGCGGATACGCCGGGGCCGTAATTTAAGATTATTCCTTATGCAATAATTTGCTTTATGGGCTGTTTTATGGAGGATGAGAGTATCGGGCACTGACAGCTTCCGGCTGAACCGGATTTCACTGTGTGCTGCGGCAAACTGATGTCAGTCTCAACACACAGAGGAAAATGTTGTCATGGACGTTCTGCGTTTTATCCTCCGCTTACCTTTTATTTTGCTGCGTCTGGCGGCTCGCAGTCTTGTTTATCTCTTTACTCTGCTGGGTTTTCTGCTGCGCCCGTTCACCGGACGGATCCGCTGGGCGGTGCCGGGCTGGGTGACCTTTGCCGGTAATCAGCTTGCCCGGCTGGAGCGGGGGGGCAACCGCTATCCGAAAACCATATCTGCCTTATTATTACTGACTGCTGCGGTGGCAGCGGGCAGTTATTACACCTGGCACTGGTATCAGAACAAACCGAAGCCGGTGGATGTTGCGCCGCTGGTGGTGCAGGATATTTCCGCGTCTGTGCAGCGCCCTTCGGCGGTTAATTATAACCGTGATGATAATTCAGCGCAGATTGTGGTGGTGACATTCTCCCGCTCTGCCGCACCGGTAACGCTGATCGGTAAACCGGTCACCGCCGGTATTACCCTGACCCCCGCAATGGAAGGTGAGTGGCAGTGGCGTAATGACCGTAAGCTGGTATTCACGGCGAAAAAAACCTTCCCGATGGGGAAAACCTACACCGTCGATATGGATGCCAAAACACTGCTGGCTCCGCAGGTGGCGTTAACAGAGAAACAAAAAACCTTTACCACCCCTGAGTTTTATTATCGCGGCGGCCGGGCGGAGTTCTATCAGGATCCGCAAGATCCGATGAAAAAACACGCCATTATCGGCCTGACCTTCAATGCCCCCGCTGATGTCAAAAATCTGGAATCGCGTCTGTCTATGACCCGTGACGGCAAGCCGGTGCCGTATACCGTCACTGTAATGAACTGTTGTCATTTATGCTGACGCCCGTGCCGGGAGGCATTGATGTCCCAACCCAGCAGCTCGGCGAACAAAGCTGTAATTTATTATTTAGCCTGATTGCCGGTGAGAAAGGTTTACAAAATATCACCGTGGGTACACAAATATCGTTAGCCGACTCACTGGTATAAAAACTGGGGCATAACAATGCCCCAGTGCATTTTAGAATGCGTAATTCACACCGATACCTGCATAATGGAGTCTGTCGCTTTCACCTTCATTTCTATTGGTAGCGATCCCATGACACAAGAGACTACTCTGCCGCAAATTAACTGGGGGAATGTTGACTAAATGTTGCTTGCTTTTGTTGTTTCGGATATCAGGGTTGATTACCTGAATAGCGTTTCGACAATTTTGTCGCTGCCCGGCTCAACAAAGGTTCCAATACTAACGCCAGCAACATTTTTAGCGGACGTCGGGCCACGGACTTCACCGCCCACCCTGCTACCCCAGCCGGGCCATAGCGCAGCGCAGTCAGTAGCACCAGCTTACCTGCTATTTTAATGCCCGGCTTAACCCTTTGCCCGGCACGTTGCCAGCGATTATTCATTTCTAACCTCACAATTGGCGGAAGCGGCTGCGTAATGTAAAAGTATCAGACGTTACATAACGCTCCATCTCACGCAAACGCTTTTCACTTGCAGCCAGTTCACGATCGACAGCATCCAATAGCTCACCGCTTGATGGCTGCTGTTCTCCGGAAACCACGTTGTCTGGCATCGGATCCAACACAAACGTCAGTACGATGTAGGCGACAAAGGTGAAAAAGGCCAGACCAAAAAAGATGGACAGCACCACCAGGATCCGCACCAGTTTCACAGGAACATCGAGATAATGCGCAATACCCGCGCAAACCCCTTTCACCATGCCCTGCTGCGGTATACGCCACAGTTTTTTATTCAGATTAACGCCCCCCATTAGCGGTCCCTCCAGTTTGGATGTTCAGCATCAAGGATGTCTTCCAGCGCTTGAATGCGCTCACGCATCCGCTGTGCGTCCTGGTTAAGTTCTACCAGACGCTGTTGTTCACTTTGCGCCAGCTCGCCGCGACTGGAACGATTGCTGTAATGCAGCCAGAGCCAAATCGGTAAGACGAACAGCACAAAGATGGTTAACGGGATGGCCAGAAATAGCGCGCTCATGAGTACTCCTTACAGGTGATGAGCGGCGGCGCGTTCGGGCACCGCCAGATATTATTATTGCTTGTCTTGCTGCATTTTGGCTTTCAATTGCGCCAACTGCTCGCTGATTTCATCATCTGCTTTCAGGTCAGCAAATTGCTGATCCAAAGACTTCTGCTTACCGAAGTTATGGCTTTCAGCTTCAGCTTCCATTTGATCGATACGACGCTCAAAAGATTCAAAGCGAGCCATCGCTTCATCCAGTTTGCCGCTGTCCAGTTGACGACGAACATCACGGGAAGAACTCGCCGCCTGATGGCGCAACATCAATGCCTGCTGACGAGCACGGGTTTCACTGAGTTTGTTTTCCAGTTCACCGATCTCTTTTTTCATACGCGCCAGCGTATCGTCAACCAGCGTCACCTCATGCTCCAGGGAGGCAATCAGGTCAGTCAGTTTCTGCTTTTCGATTAACGCAGAACGCGCCAAATCTTCTTTTTCTTTACGCAGCGCCAGCTCTGCTTTTTCCTGCCACTCTGCCTGTTGGGCGCTGGCCTGTTCAATACGACGCGATAACTGTTTCTTTTCTGCCAGCGCGCGTGCGGAGTTGGAGCGCACCTCAACCAGCGTGTCTTCCATTTCCTGGATCATCAACCGCACCAGCTTCTGCGGATCTTCAGCCTTTTCCAGCAACGCATTAATGTTGGCGTTCACGATGTCGGCAAAACGAGAAAAAATACCCATAATGTAATCCTCACTTACTGTTCTGATATCGGGCAATGCCCTGCTGCTGTTCTAATGCACTTCGCATGCCAACTTTTTAATTCATTGAAATATTTGAAAATAACTAATTTTACCTGTCGGGATAAATAGGGTAAATTGGTGAATAACACTAACAAATGGTGAATTTCATCATGGCAGGATACAAAGATAATCTGCTGGGCGAAGCGAACAGCTTTATTGAAGTGCTGGAGCAGGTTTCTCGTCTCGCGCCGCTGGATAAACCTGTGCTGGTCATTGGGGAACGAGGAACAGGGAAAGAGCTTATCGCCAACCGCCTGCACTACCTCTCAACCCGTTGGCAAGGCCCGTTTATTTCACTTAACTGCGCCGCGCTCAACGAAAATTTACTTGATTCCGAACTCTTTGGGCACGAAGCGGGCGCCTTTACCGGCGCGCAGAAACGTCACCCAGGTCGGTTCGAGCGCGCCGATGGCGGCACACTGTTTCTTGATGAACTGGCAACCGCCCCGATGCTGGTACAGGAAAAACTGCTGCGCGTTATTGAGTACGGAGAGCTGGAACGCGTAGGCGGTAGCCAACCTCTGCAGGTCAATGTAAGACTGGTTTGCGCAACCAACGCCGACCTGCCACGCATGGTGAGTGAAGGCACGTTCCGCGCCGACCTGCTGGATCGTCTGGCCTTTGACGTGGTGCAACTTCCCCCGTTACGCGAACGTCAAAGCGATATCATGTTAATGGCTGAACATTTTGCCATTCAGATGTGCCGTGAGATCGGGTTACCGTTGTTTCCTGGGTTCACCGATGAGGCCAAAGAAACGCTCCTCCACTACCGTTGGCCGGGCAATATTCGTGAACTGAAAAACGTCGTGGAGCGTTCGGTATACCGACACGGGACCAGCGATTACCCACTGAATGAGATTGTGATTGACCCGTTCAGGCGTCACGCCGCACCGCCGCTGGCGCAAGAAACCAGACATACATCAGTAACCCTACCGCTGGATCTGCGTGAATTCCAACAGCAGCAGGAGAAGGAATTTTTGCAAACCAGCTTACAGCAGGCGAAATTTAATCAGAAAAAAGCCGCTGAATTATTAGGTCTGACCTACCATCAACTCCGCGCATTACTGAAGAAACACCAAATTTAGCGTGCAGGGGCAGACGTTGGACGCGAGAGTTAAAACAGTTTACCATGTTGCAATCACTGTATAAAAAAACAGGTTAATCATGATGACTCTGGCGTTAGTTGGCGAAAAAATTGACAGAAACAGGTTCACCGGTGAAAAAGTTGAAAATAGCACATTTTTCAACTGTGATTTTTCGGGTGCCGACCTTAGCGGCACTGAATTTATTGGCTGCCAGTTTTATGATCGAGAAAGTCAGAAAGGATGTAATTTTAGTCGCGCTAACCTGAAAGATGCCATTTTCAAAAGTTGTGATCTCTCCATGGCTGATTTCAGGAATATCAATGCGCTGGGAATCGAAATTCGCCACTGCCGGGCACAAGGGTCAGATTTTCGCGGCGCAAGTTTTATGAATATGATCACCACCCGCACCTGGTTTTGTAGCGCCTATATCACCAATACCAACTTAAGCTACGCCAACTTTTCAAAAGTCGTACTGGAAAAGTGCGAGCTGTGGGAAAACCGCTGGATGGGTACTCAGGTGCTGGGCGCAACGTTCAGTGGATCAGACCTCTCTGGCGGCGAGTTTTCATCCTTCGACTGGCGAGCAGCAAACGTTACGCACTGTGATTTGACCAATTCGGAACTGGGCGATTTAGATATCCGCGGGGTTGATTTGCAAGGCGTCAAACTGGACAGCTACCAGGCATCGTTGCTCCTGGAACGTCTTGGTATCGCTGTCATGGGTTAATGTTCAGGGAGCGGTATATGCCGCCCCCTGCCCTTATACAATATTGTCCGGGCTGGCTTTCCCCCTCAGACGTTTCGACTTCGGGGGCATAAACGTCAGAGGGTTCCGGTCCCCCCGTCAGAACACCATACCTGACCGGATGTATAGCTGTTCTCTTCAGCCGCTAAAGTGACATACAGCGGAGCAATTTCTACCGGTTGGCCAGGGCGACCAAGCGGCGCATTTGCACCAAATTTCTCAATTTTTTCCTGTGGTTGGCCGCCGCAGCACTGCAATACCGTCCAGTACGGCCCAGGCGCGACAGCATTTACACGGATCCCTTTAGGGGCCAGTTGCTTCGCCAGCGATTTAGTAAATGCCACTATCGCCGCCTTGGTCTGAGCATAATCAAGCAGGATCTCACTCGGCTCATAAGCCTGTACCGATGAGGTGTTAATAATCACGCTGTCTCGGGAGAAATGGGGAATAGCCGCCTTGGTGATCCAAAACATGGCGTAGACATTGGTCTTGAATGTCGCATCAAATTCTTCTGTGGTGAGGTCTTCGATCGATTCACAAAATTGCTGACGGCCTGCGTTATTCACCAGGATATCCAACCCTCCCAGCGCGTCTACCGCCTGTTTTACCAGATGGTTACAAAAAGTTTCGTCACGAATATCGCCGGGAATCGCCGCAACTTTTCTCCCAGCTTTTTTTATCAACTCAACAACCTCACGAGCATCGTCCTCTTCTTCAGGTAAATAATTAATCGCGACATCGGCGCCTTCGCGGGCATAGGCAATGGCAACAGCACGCCCAATACCTGAATCACCACCGGTAATTAATACCTTGCGACCATTTAACCTGCCGCTTCCCTGATAGCTTTGTTCGCCATGATCGGGGCGCGGTTGCATTTTTCCGGCGAGCCCCGGAAAAGGTTGTTTTTGATGTGGAAAAGGCGGCTGCGGAAAACGCTCTGAATTAGTTTTATTGGTGGTCTGTTTTCCTTTATTTAGGTCAGTCATTCAATCACCTCTCGTGAGTCATCATTCATCGCAAAGACTAATAAGCGTAGAACAAAATGAATGACATGGTCTTTATAATTTACCTACCACTTAATTTTCTCCTAATATTAACCTGGCTCTCACGACGATAACTTCACATAGCATTGAAATATTTCCTAGGATAAGTCCTGGTTTATTTATTTGTTCTTCCAGGCTGACACTTCTTCAATCAATACCGCCAGGCTAAAACGTACCGCCTTTTCAATGACGTCCTGGCAATCCCCGGAAAAACACTCACGTTTTGTTATTATCTGTCCGCGGAAATTCCACGCAAACCACACGGTTCCTGCGGGAGTACCATCCTCCCCACCCTCCGGCCCTGCATATCCGCTGATGGCTATACTGATATCGGTTTCGGCTTGCTGACGTATTCCTACAGACATCTCACTGACCGTTTGCTCACTAACGGCGCTATATTTCTTCAGCGTACTGGCCCGCACGTCGAGCATTTTCTGCTTGGCGCGATCGCTAAAGGTTATAACGCCGATATCATAAAATTCTGCGGTATCCGCCTGTGCGCAAAGCGCCGCGGCCAGCTTTCCTCCTGTACAGGATTCTGCGGTGGTCAACGTTAAATCGCTATCAATGAGCGTGTTTGCAAGCCGTTTTGTCAGTTCATTGACTGTTTTTGCGTCATTGTACTCCGTATTCATTACCGCCTCGCTAATTCTCTTCAGGAATGACAGAAATATGTCCGTTGCGTTCCAGAATGGCATACTTGATTTTACTTGATTCGGTAATCCCCTGATTTTGTCGCGCAGCGACTAATATATCTTCAAGAGAGACATCCACTTTCTTCATTTTATCTAATAAAGGGATCCCGTGATCAAGCAGGATAACCGGGGAACCATCCAGCACGGATTCGGCCCCACCCACCTTTTTTTTAATGAAACCGAACAGAATATCAATAGTAACCAGAGTGACAATCGTGATCATGGCGCCGGTTATCGAAAAATCATTACCCAACAAGGCTTGTTGAGTTGCTTCACTGATAATCAGTAATAAAATCAGATCGAAGCTGGTCATTTGTAATAATGCCCGGCGACCTGCTATTTTGAAAACCACCAGCAAAATAAGGTAAATGGCGGATGCCCGGAAGACCATCTCCATACTCACCTCCTAGGGATAAATAAATTGTCTGAAGCGGATTTCAGGTTCGCCATTTAGCTGGAGAAAACTCTTTACGCTTCCTGGCTTCACGGGCGTAACCCGCAGCCAGATAGTAAAGTTCTGCATTGCTTCAGAATCATTGTAGACGAGGTAAAGATCGTTCCCCTTGCTGTACATGCTGTCTGGCTGCGGCCAAATATTTTCCATTTCATAAAATTTGTTGAAATCGCCGCCAATGCGCAACGTCTTGTTCACAGAATCATACTTTTGTGCAGAGATTTTAAATTTAAATTCCGTTTGCAAGCGCCCAAACCTTTCGTACTGTAACCCTGTTGTCTTTAAGGTGTTTTTTCTCGTCACCTCACTTAAATATCCGCCGGAAAACGCTCCCACCGAAGCAAGAAAAACAATGCAGAGCAAACAGATAAAACCAATCTTGTGAAAGCCAGATTCAAAATTCAGAAAACGCAGGCTCTCTTTTACTCCTTGAGGGTATAGGAAGTATAAACCACCTTTTTGCTCCTCATCCGAAGTATCTTACCTGAAATTCCCTCACTCGTTTACCGCTCAAGCCCCAATTTTAACTGCCGGTCCAGCCTAAACCGCTCTAATAAGGTTCGATTTGGCGGTAAAATCTCTAGCCTGATAGCTCGAGAGATACAAACTGCCCCACCGCCCCGTTTAAAAGTTGGCAGTGTTGAGCAGTGTTGGATTTGGGGTCGTCAGTCAAAGAGACGACTCTGTGATGGATCGAACAGGCTGGGAGTCAGTGGCGGCGCTCGTTCTGGTGGCAGCTCACGCTGCTTGGCGGCATTCGCCTTGGCTGTTTTCTGTTTCAGATGCTTGAGAATCTGCTCAATGACCTTCGGATCTTCGATGCTGGCAATCACTTTGACGTGACCGCCGCAGTGTTCGCAGACTTCAATATCAATATTGAAGACTCGCTTGAGGCGTTGCATCCAGGTCATGGCGCGGTGGCGCTCTGCAGGACTCTTGTCACGCCAGTTAGTATCGAGACCTTCCGATTTGTCGGGCTTCTTGCCCCGCTTGGCGGGTGTTACTTGAACTCGGTGTTTGCTGTTCGGTGCAAAGACGCCGTGGAAGCGTGTGAGGTTGACTCGCGGCTTAGGTACCAACGCAGCGAGTTTGGCGATGAAGTCCAGCGGCTCGAAGATCACATGGGTGGTGCCATTGCGGTACGGAGTTTTGAGCTCGTAACGCACCTGCCCATTGGCGGTTAATGCCAGACGTTTTTCTGAAACCGCTGGCCGACTAATGTAGCGACACAAGCGCTCAAGCTTATCCCGCTGATGCGCTTCGGCCATCACACCGGCGTGTAGCGAGAAACCAGCATGGTTGGCTACTCGACTGCTTGAGTCGGCTTTATCCTCACGCCCTGGCAAGGTTTGCAGGGTGAAGACTTTGCGCCCTTGCTGGGGGCCGACGGCAATGCGATACGTAACCGAAGCACCATGTAATTGAGTCAGCGTATCGTCTTCGCCCTCTTCCAGTGTCAACCACGTATTCTCGGCATCACGCTCCAAAATCCCACGCTTTTCCATGCAGCGAGCGATGCGATGGCTGAGGGTGTGAGCGAGCGTATTCAGCTCATCGTAAGTGGGTGCCTTGACACGATGGAAGCGTTGCTTGCCATAGTCATCTTCGGCATAGACACCATCGAGAAACAGCATGTGGTAGTGGACATTGAGATTTAGCGCGGAGCCAAAGCGTTGGATAAGAGTCACTGAGCCAGTTTGTGCAGAGGCTTTGGTGTAACCGGCTTTTTTGATCAGATGAGTTGAGAGTGTACGATAGACGATACTCAAGACCTGGCCCATCAGCTGGGGATGGCGAGCCAGCAAAAAGCGTAGCTGGAAAGGAAAGCTGAGCACCCACTGGCGAATGGGCTCCTTGGGGAAGACTTCGTCTATCAGCAGCGCCGCACTCTCGGCCATCCGGCGGGCACCGCAGCTAGGGCAAAAGCCGCGTCGTTTACAGCTGAAGGCGACCAGACGCTCGTGATGACAATCCTCGCAGCGAACCCGCATGAAACCATACTCCAGACGGCCACATTGGAGGAGGTCGTTGAATTCTTGTTGGATGTAGCGAGGCAGGTGTTGACCTTGGGCTTCGAGTGAGGCTTTGAAGGCTGGGTAGTGCTGCTCAACCAGCTGGTAGAGCAGCGTCTGGTCGGGTTGGTGGCGTTCGTAACCGTTTGTTTGAGTGGGCGATTGACTCGCCGTGGCGTTCCTTGCCAGCGACATGGGTATCCTCCGCTGATACTGTGGTTATGTACAGTATCAGCGGCTTGCGTTCAGACGTCCAGTCTGGCCCTAGACATCGCTAAATGCTTAACCCGCAATAGCCCTCACGAGTTGTTATCAGCCACTACCGGTTGAGCGAGAAGGTTTTGGGTTCAGGGTGCTATTGCTCCACCAATCACAATACTGAAGCCCCAACTGTTATCAGTTGGGGCTTTTTCTTGTCTGTTTGCGGCGGTTGCGTTTTATCGGTAGTCGTCGAGCTCTGCACCATCCCACATAAGAGCTTAACGGTGCGATCTTCAACGCCATCACACAAAACTTTCTTTTTCACGCACAGTCAACTTATTGGATGTTTTATTAACAACCCAAAAGGAGATATTTAGCGGGCGGCCGGAAGGTGAATGCTAGGCATGATCTAACCCTCGGTCTCTGGCGTCGCGACTGCGAAATT
>NZ_JBMKHA010000042.1:0-13931 GCF_049238365.1 Enterobacter cloacae complex sp. IR53030 | reverse complement strand
TATCAGGAACTTGTTCGCACCTTCCCTAGTTCGATGATAGAATCAATCAAAAGGTTGTGGAATGGTTGTTTGCTGGAAGATCGGTTTAAGTTATTTGTATTTGTGGCTATTTCGATACTTTATTTCGCGACGTTCGTGATGATACCGATTCTAGCCTATTTCATCTTTATTTTAGTAAAGAGTTCAAGATCATTAAGTGATTATTGACATAAATATTATGCACTAAATCGCAATTTGCCGTATTGCTGCCAAAAGGAGGAAGTATGTTCGATTTTTCTTCATCGAAGCCAACTGTATTGGTTATCGACGATACTCCAGAAAACCTCACGCTGATGTATCAGCTACTTAAAGATGATTATAAGGTAAAAGGGGCAAACGGCGGTGAGCGCGGGCTTACACTTGCCGAAACTGCTAATCCAGATTTGATCTTGCTCGATATCATGATGCCGGAAATAGATGGTTATCAAGTATGCCAGCAGCTTAAATCAAACCCAGCAACCAGTGATATCCCGATAATATTCCTCACAGCTAAAGCTGAAAGAATCGATGAACATAAAGGGCTAAAATTGGGTGCCGTTGACTACATAACCAAACCAATTAACCCAGAGGTCGTGAAGGCACGTGTTAAAACACATGTATCTCTCAAAGTGGCTTCCGATATCTTAAAAGACAAGAATCAAGTGCTAGAGCAAGAGGTCGAAAGACGAACCAACGAAGCTTTGCGGCAAAAAGAAGAGCTTCACGCAATTCAAGATGTTTCCATTTATGCCATGATTTCGTTAGCCGAATCCCGCGATAACGAAACGGGTAACCACATTAAACGTACCCAAGCTTACATAAAACGTTTAGCAGAGCAATTACGCCAAAACTCGCGTTATGTTTCAGAACTGACCGATGACTTTATTGCCCTGTTATATAAATCAGCGCCTCTGCACGATATCGGGAAAATAGGCATTCCAGACAACATCTTGCGGAAAGAAGGCTCCCTGACCGACGATGAATTTCGAGTGATGAAAACTCATACCACCATCGGTTATGAAGCGATTAAAAATGCTGAGAAAGTATGCGGCCAGCCTATGAAGTTCTTGATTGTCGCAAAAGAGATCGCCTACTCACATCACGAACGCTGGGATGGTGAAGGATACCCATTAGGTCTTGCTGGAGAGCAAATTCCGTTGTCCGCCCGACTCATGGCTATAGCAGACGTCTATGATGCGCTCATCAGCAAGCGAGTTTATAAACCTGCGTTTTCACATTCAGACGCAGTAAATATCATTGTGTCAGGCAAAGGCACTCAATTTGACCCTACTATCATCGATGCCTTCGCTGAAATTACAGATGAACTCGATGCCATTGCTCAAGAATACACTAACTAGATAAGACAAGTACTTATAGCCGTTTCTGAGACAAACATGAAAGACAAGAAAATCACCACACAATCGTGGGTGTGGCGTTCAATGGTCAAAACCGGAATCATTCCCCTCATTCTGGTGGAATCGGTTCTTATTGCCGTTTACCTAATAAGTAACCGTTTTATCAGTTCCGACAACATGGAATACATTTACACAAAAGTAAATGAAGAGTTGAAGATCTCATCGGAGAGAGAAGCAGCAATCATTAGAGAGAAGCTGCTCTCAATAGAAACCTTAACGGCCGTATACCAAAACGAAACAGAACGTGTTTTATCAGAAGAACACACCATTGACCGATCTGAAAAAGATAACCTTGCCGTGAGCGAAGATGGCGTCTTGTATTCTAAACAAGATTTAGGGGGCTCGGCTTCTTTCTACTCTGGTCTTACCGCCGAAAAAGATTGGGAGAAGGTGTATAAACTCGCTCACCTTGACCCACTGATGAAACAAATCAAAAATAATAGCGATTTGGTTGCGTCGATTTACTTTAATACCTGGGATTCATACAACCGAATCTACCCGTGGTTCTACACCGTCGCTCAGTACCCTCCCAAAATGGACATTCCGGAGTACAACTTTTACTACCTGGCAAACGCTGAAAACAATCCTGACCAGAAGACAATTTGGACAGATGTTTACATTGATCCTGCGGGCCACGGCTGGATGGCATCGGTTATCGCGCCGGTCTACAACCAAGGTTTTCTCGAGGGTGTTGTCGGGCTTGATATCAAAGTCAGTGACATTATAGAAAGCATTCAAAATCTAGCCATTCCTTGGGGCGGCTACGCTGTTTTAGTGAATAGTAACGGCACAATTATGGCTTTGCCACCACAAGGAGAACACGATTTTGGCTTGAAAGAACTCACTAAGTACAGCTACCAGCAAGCAATCACCAAAGAGATTTTTAAGCCTGAGGCATTTAACCTGTATAAACGTGATGGCACCGCTGACTTGAGCATGCGTTTACTCAAGAACACCAATGGGGTTATGCAGCTCAAACTGAATGGTGAAAATAAACTGCTATCATGGTCGACCATACCAGAAACTCAGTGGCGCTTACTGATAATTGTTGGTGAGAAGGAAATGTATGCGACTTCTCATGCGCTAGAACAAAAATACCAAAAAATTGGTTACATTCTGATCTTCTGTTTAGTGGTATTCTACACCTTGTTCTTTATCCTCATCTGGCGTTCGTCCAAGAAGACGAGTGAATTTATTGCTAAGCCATTAACTCAGTTCCAGAGCATGGTCAATCGAGTCGGGCTGGGTGATTTTAACTTAGCTCATGAAGGCTTCCGTTTAAAAGAGCTCAACGAAACAGCAAACGCGATCATCGACATGGGTGGCAAGTTGGATAGGCTTACCTCCGAACTGACTGAGGCAAAATTATCGGCTGAACATGCTAACCTAACCAAGAGCAAGTTTATTTCAAATGTCAGCCATGAAATACGTACGCCGATGAATTCGATTCTCGGGTTATCTTACATACTGTTAAATTCAGACCTCACGTCTGAGCAGAAAAATAACCTGTTGAAAATCGATAGATCAGGCAAGCATTTGCTGACACTGATTAACAACATTCTGGACCTTTCTAAACTTGAAGCAAATAAGGTTGATATTGAGAAGGCACCATTCGATATTCGAGCGACAATTCAGGATGTGTACGACATTTTTGAGCACCAATCCAGAAAAAACGATGTTCATCTTATGACTGAAGTTGATCAGTCCATTCCTCAGGTCGTTGGCGATCAACTTCGTATTAAGCAAATCCTCCTGAACTATGTGAGTAACGCCATCAAGTTTTCTAGAGGAGGAGATGTAACCATCGCAGTCAGTGTCGTGCAAAGAAGCGAAAAACATATTGACCTGCTATTTAGTGTCATGGATACGGGGATTGGTTTGTCTGAACACGACCAGACCGTCGTATTTGACAGCTATCAGCAGGTAGACGCCTCAACGACCCGAAAATACGGAGGTACTGGCCTTGGCCTTGCGATTTCTAAGCGCATTACAGAGTTAATGGGCGGTCATGTTGGTGTCGACAGTGAGCTAGATAAAGGAAGCAATTTCTGGTTTACCATCAAACTCGATATTGACCACTTCGGAGTATCAGTAATTCCTAAGTACAAAGACCTTCCAGAATCTGCGCTCGTTGATACCACTCATCTTCAACACGAGTGTGATATCAAATCAGTCGAGGAGTTTGAGTCTAAAGTGAGCCACCTGACAGCATTGCTAGAAGAGTGCGACTTAGAGTCTGAATTTTATTATTCCAAGTATAAGTCCTGTTTTGAAAAGCTTAATCCGGAACTGAGCTACGCTCTGTCTGAAGCAGTATCAAGTTATCATTTTGATGATGCTCTGGAGCTAATGGTTCAAATCAAAGTCGAGTTAAGTCAATTCAAAGAGACCGTTGTGGATGAGTTACTTTGAGACTGTAATTTAAATTGTGTATCTGCCTGTTTTTGATATGTTCATTCCAACAACGGAGACAGGCAAATTATGGACGAAAAGAAACTCAAAGCGCTGGCGGCTGGACTGGCTAAGGGCCTTAAAACCGAAGCCGATCTTAACCAGTTTTCTCGTATGTGAAGTGGTTTACTGAATTTGGCCACCTGAACAGAGGTGATATGCTCACCTCAGAACAACACAGGTGCCATAATGAAAAAAAGAAATTTCAGCGCAGAGTTTAAACGCGAATCCGCTCAACTGGTCGTTGACCAGAATTACACCGTGGCAGATGCAGCCAGCGCTATGGATGTCGGCCTTTCCACAATGACGCGATGGGTGAAACAATTACGTGATGAGCGGCAGGGAAAAACACCAAAAGCCTCCCCTATTACCCCGGAACAAATTGAAATCCGTGAGCTCAGGAAAAAGCTACAACGTATTGAAATGGAAAATGAAATATTAAAAAAGGCTACTGTAGATTCAATCTGTCAATGCAACACCCCTTTCAATTATCTCTTTCGGTGTTTTGAACTTCAGTGTCTTTCTCGGTCTGTTGTTTAGCTGAGCAGCAACCAGATCTAGTTCATGTTGAGTATATTGGGCAAGACATGTCTTTTTAGGAAAGTACTGCCGAATTAGCCCATTTGTGTTCTCATTTGTTCCCCGCTGCCAAGGACTCTGAGGATCGCAGAAGTAAACTTTAACGCCGGTGCTGACAGTAAATTCTAGATGTCTGGCCAGTTCCATTCCTCTGTCCCATGTCAGTGATTTTCTGAGTTCTGACGGTAAACTCAGGAATTTGTCGGTAAGAGCCTGATTTACTGAGACAGAATCTTTGCCCCTGAGTCTAAGGATGATCGTATAACGTGATTTTCGGTCTACAAGTGTGGCTATATGAGAGTTTTTTGTACCTGAGACTAAATCGCCCTCCCAATGCCCCAGAGAGCGTCTGTTATCGATATTTCGGGAACGTTCGTGAATTGGTGTTCCGTTCACTATGTTAATCGTACCTCTTTCGCCTTTGCGGGTATGACGCCTGCCATGGCGAAGGCTATGCGACCGTCGCAGATGCTGTATATTCAGGTGGTGTAGCGCTTCACGGCTACGAAAGTACAGCGTTTTATAAATTGTCTCAGGTGATATTCGCAGCGTTTTTTGACGTGGTTTTGTTCGCCTTAACCATCCTGATATTTGCTCTGGAGACCATTTCATCTCCAGCTTTTCCAGAACAAGCTTTCGCAATGGTAAATTTTGATCCAGTAAGCACGGTTTTGGCCTTTTCGCCATTCTGTTGGCTCGGTTATTAGCATCAACAGCTTTGTAATAGCGTCTGCCCCGATTACGCTGAACTTCACGTGAGATCGTCGAAGGACTGCGATTCAGCGCAGTAGCTATCGCACGAATGCTCATTTTGGCTGACAAACCAGCTCGTATCTCCTCGCGCTCAGACAGTGTCAGGTGAGCTACAGCCCGCTTACGCTCATGGGGTTTTATGCCGCCAGTATCCCTTAACATAGTGAAGATCGTTCCGGGTTTTGAACCCAGGATATTCGCTATTTCACTGAAGCCTGTTCCGTTCTTCCATAGT
The DNA here is from genome assembly GCF_049238365.1 of Enterobacter cloacae complex sp. IR53030. NCBI lineage: Bacteria > Pseudomonadati > Pseudomonadota > Gammaproteobacteria > Enterobacterales > Enterobacteriaceae > Enterobacter > Enterobacter cloacae complex sp. IR53030. The sequence continues at coordinate 8,480 of NZ_JBMKHA010000042.1, read as the reverse complement.
TCAAAAACAGAGGCTTTTTCCTCTGCTGTAAATGTTCGTCTCATTCAAAAAACCTCCGCAACCCCATGTTTTCACATAACTGTTGCGTTGACCAATTGAATCTACAACCGCGCTCTTGATGTCAGACTCCCTGAACAGTTCTCGATAATCGGGAAACTCAGGGCGCGTTATCCTGTGGCCACTCTCTGCCATGTGTTCGGGGTCCATCGCAGCAGCTACAAATACTGGAAAAACCGTCCTGAAAAGCCAGACGGCAGACGGGCTGTATTACGCAGCCAGGTACTTGAACTGCATGGCATCAGCCACGGCTCTGCCGGAGCAAGAAGCATCGCCACAATGGCAACCCAGAGAGGCTACCAGATGGGGCGCTGGCTTGCTGGCAGACTCATGAAAGAGCTGGGGCTGGTCAGTTGCCAGCAGCCGACTCACCGGTATAAGCGTGGCGGTCATGAGCACGTTGCTATCCCGAATCATCTTGAGCGACAGTTCGCCGTAACGGAACCAAATCAGGTGTGGTGCGGTGATGTGACCTATAGTGTGCCCGGAGTTCAGGGCGGGCATGGATGCTTAAATGAACCGCGAGTCTGTCTGGAATATTGAACCGGTAACTCACGATGAGAAACCCAACAATCCCACCGGGTGTGACGGTGGAGAACCTGAGCGGCAGTGACCTGCGGCATGCCCGCAGGGTGATGTAACCCGCTGACAACGGGGATTGAGGCGAGATCACTAAGCCGAGATGATCCTCAAGGTTAAGTACTGAAAGGCTGAAGAACATGAACCCGTTAATCCGCCTCTGTGGGTTGAAAACGTCACCACGGCCTACGTGATCTGACAGGCCGTGCAGGAGGAACTGGCAGTGATACGTAAGCACTGCCGGTCGAAGGTGTTTTGACATGTATGCGAAACACCGGGGCAGCAGCGTCTATCACGCTTGCGTTGCTGACTTCTGCCAACTTGCGGCAAGCAAGGATAAAGAGTGCGACGGGCAGCCTCCTCAGTATGCCTGAGTCCAGGCAGGTAAACCGGGGAAGGTCAGCGACGGATGTTAAGGGGGCATGGCTCCGATGACGCGCTGGCTGGCGGAGCTTCCGTAGTAGTCTGCGATGGGGAAAGCCCATTACATGGCGAAGGGAAGCAGTTTGAATGTGTTTGCGACGTGAATTAACTGACCTAACGAGGTGAAGACCTTTGATAATCAGCGAAATGCAACGCAAGCTTGCCACATGGGCAGCCACCGATCCGTCCCTACGGATTCAACGGCTGCTGCGTCTGATAACACAACCAGAATGGCTGGCTGAAGCGGCGCGGATCACGCTTTCATCAAAGGGGGCCCATACCCCAGGCGTTGATGGCGTGAACAAAACAATGCTACAGGCCAGACTGGCTGTTGAGCTGCAAATCCTCAGGGATGAATTACTCTCAGGCCACTACCAGCCCTTGCCCGCCAGACGGGTTTACATCCCTAAAAGCAACGGCAAACTGCGACCACTGGGTATCCCCGCGTTGCGGGATCGTATTGTTCAGCGGGCCATGCTGATGGCGATGGAGCCGATATGGGAGAGTGATTTTCATACGCTCTCATATGGCTTCCGGCCTGAGCGCAGTGTCCACCACGCGATCCGCACGGTGAAATTACAGCTCACAGACTGTGGTGAAACCCGGGGACGCTGGGTGATTGAAGGCGACCTGTCCAGTTACTTCGACACCGTACATCATCGACTGCTGATGAAGGCTGTACGCCGCAGGATCAGTGACGCACGTTTCATGACTCTGCTGTGGAAAACCATCAAGGCGGGACATATCGATGTCGGTCTCTTTCGGGCGGCCAGTGAAGGTGTACCACAGGGCGGTGTTATATCGCCGCTATTATCGAACATCATGCTGAATGAGTTCGATCAATACCTGCATGAGCGCTACCTGAGCGGGAAAGCCAGAAAAGATCAGTGGTACTGGAATAACAGTATCCAACGGGGCCGAAGTACGGCGGTCAGAGAAAACTGGCAGTGGAAACCCGCGGTGGCGTACTGCCGCTATGCCGATGATTTTGTCCTCATCGTCAAAGGCACCAAAGCACAGGCGGAAGCCATCAGGGAGGAGTGTCGGGGTGTGCTCGAAGGCAGTCTGAAACTCAGGCTGAACATGGATAAGACTAAAATCACCCATGTTAATGACGGCTTTATCTTTCTGGGGCACAGGATCATTCGCAAACGCAGTCGTTATGGCGAGATGCGAGTGGTCTCAACGATCCCGCAGGAGAAAGCCAGAAACTTCGCCGCATCGCTGACAGCACTGTTATCAGGCAACTACAGTGAAAGCAAAGTCGATATGGCTGAACAACTCAACCGAAAACTGAAAGGCTGGGCCATGTTCTATCAGTTCGTTGATTTTAAGGCCAAAGTCTTCAGTTATATCGACCGTGTCGTGTTCTGGAAGCTGGCTCACTGGCTGGCCCGCAAATACCGTACAGGTATCGCTTCCCTGATGAGGTGGTGGTGTAAATCACCGAAACCGGGTCAGAGCAAAACGTGGGTTTTATTTGGTAAAACCAATCACGGCAAGCTCAGCGGCGAAATACTGTACCGGTTGGTGGGGCAAGGCAAGAAGCTGTTCCGCTGGCGGCTACCCGAAGGTAATCCCTATCTGAGGACGGAGACCAGAAACACGTATACATCGCGCTTTACAGAAGTGGCAATGGCGTTCGCCAGCATTTAAATGGAGAGCCGGATGCGCTGAAAGGTGCACGTCCGGTTCGGGGAGGAGAGGCAGGGAAATAGTCCGACTACGCCCTGCCTCTTACTCTACTCTGGACGGGTAAGCGCTGGGCGTACCTCGCCGTTGTTCTCGACCTGTTCGCAAGAAAACCAGTGGGCTGGGCCATGTCGTTCTCGCCGGACAGCAGGCTTACCATGAAGGCACTGGAAATGGCATGGGAAACCCGTGGTAAGCCCGTCGGGGTGATGTTCCACAGCGATAGTAATAATGCCGATGTCAGTCTTTACCACCACTTAGTTTGCCGTTTAACCAGATTGGTGTGATTACTGATGCAGTGAAGACCTTCCCGCATCCTGACTCACACAGCGATCGACCTTTTGTGTCCTGCCCTGGACCCGTCGGTTGCCGGAAGCGCCTTCATGCGAGGCATCTCCTCACCGATGCGCGTGACTCAAGAAGGGCCTGACGGCTTGTCTCGTTACTGTCCTGTCCGGGTTATCTGTCTGGAGATTCAACTCTGTTTCCTCACAGGAGCTCTGTCATGGTTGATAAAGTTACCGAAGCTGCCGTTGTGGGTGGCGTGGATACACATAAAGATTTGCACGTTGCCGCTGTCGTAGATCAGAACAATAAAGTCCTTGGGACTCAGTATTTCTCCACAACACGACAAGGTTACCGGCAGATGCTGGCATGGATGACCTCGTTTGGGACATTAAAGCGAATTGGTGTTGAGTGCACAGGTACCTATGGTTCCGGTTTGCTTCGTTATTTTCAGAACGCCGGGTTAGAAGTTCTTGAGGTGACTGCTCCAGACCGGATGGAGCGACGCAAACGGGGTAAAAGTGACACAATTGATGCTGAATGTGCCGCTCATGCAGCATTCTCAGGCATCAGGACAGTTACTCCCAAAACGCGTGATGGCATGATTGAGTCCCTGCGGGTATTAAAAACTTGCCGAAAAACAGCAATATCAGCCCGCAGAGTCGCTCTCCAGATTATCCATTCAAATATTATCTCTGCCCCGGATGAATTACGTGAACAGCTCAGAAATATGACGCGCATGCAGCTCATCAGGACCCTGGGTTCCTGGAGACCTGATGCCAGTGAATACCGCAATGTAACCAACGTTTATCGCATTTCATTAAAGTCCCTTGCCCGACGCTATCTCGAGTTACATGACGAAATCGCTGATCTGGATGTCATGATTGCGGCAATTGTCGACGAGTTGGCACCTGAGCTGATTAAACGTAATGCTATCGGATACGAAAGCGCTTCACAGTTGCTGATCACTGCCGGAGACAATCCTCAACGGTTAAGATCAGAATCAGGATTTGCGGCACTGTGTGGTGTCAGCCCGGTCCCCGTTTCTTCTGGAAAAACGAACCGTTACCGACTTAATCGTGGTGGAGATCGTGCTGCAAATAGTGCACTTCACATCATCGCCATCGGACGCTTACGAACTGACGCAAAAACAAAGGAATATGTCGCCAGGCGTGTAGCCGAAGGACATACAAAAATGGAAGCGATACGCTGTCTAAAGCGATATATCTCCCGCGAAGTTTACACGTTACTGCGCAATCAAAACAGGCGGATCAACAGTATCCCGATAACAGCTTGACTCTTAGAAGGGCGTCCAAGGCAGTCATTATACGAGCAGGCAGTTCCGGCAGTTACTGTGGCGATACCGGATCAGGCAGAGTATGAGTCGGCGTGGAAACTGCTGGGATAACAGCCCAATGGAGCGCTTCTTCAGGAGTCTGAAGAACGAATGGGTGCCGGCGACGGGCTATGTAAGCTTCAGCGATGCAGCTCACGCAATAACGGACTATATTGTTGGATATTACAGCGCACTAAGACCGCACGAATATAATGGTGGGTTACCACCAAACGAATCAGAAAATCGATACTGGAAAAACTCTAACGCGGTGGCCAGTTTTAGTTGACCACAACACCTTGCCAGAGGACAAATCCTTTGTCCCGCAACTATGGTTTTTTATTAGGATTTTCGCCACTGAATAAATTATAATAAATTGATTTTATAAGATATTCGTCATGGGCTATATGACCAGTACGAGTTGCATGCTCTAATGTTTCAGATGCCAGTATATGTGCGGCTTCAGCAAACATCCCAGGCCAACCCTTACTCAGCATAGACAGTCCTTTAAGGACTCTTATCTGAATCTCCCTCATACTCGCACCATCACGTGCAACAGGTAAGAAAAAGTCTTCCAGTAGGTCTTTGATCTGAAGTGGCGCAACATGTACTGAAGGATATATCACTTCAGTTTCATCTATTTTATTCTGCGCGTAAGCGGAGAGTATTCGAACACCTCTGCCAATGACATCAATCGCAGTACCGGGATCGTTTACTGCGGGCGAAAGGGCCCTGCAGGCTATTTCGGCCATGACGCTGAGACAGAATCGGGGATCCTGAGCAAATGAACGCACATCCGAGACAATGATCGTTTCAAGTAAATCGGTACAGATTGATGACTCCTGACCAGAACTCAGGTACAAAACTGGCATCGATGGATGTATGAAACTGCCTGGCTGCGCCACAAGATATACATGACGAGGATCATTGCTCAGCAGACTGCCGAGCTTGACCATGTCAATATATTCAACATAGCCAATTTTCTCCGGATATACGGCAACAGTTCCTTTTGGTTGTTCATTGTTCTCAAGCCATGGATATCCGCCAAGACATGGACTTTTTGCTCTCGCAATAAATGTCTCGATCGCCGCCTGTTCTACTTTTGCTGTTGTCTCACCTACCCTGCCCAGAGAGGTCAAATGCTGTATCCAGCGAAGCAATGTGATGATTATTAAGGCAATGACAACCAGTGTTACAATGAATAAAATGACTCTACCCCTTTCTCCGTAGGCTCCCATATTGAGGGCAATAATCCCTACCAGGCTGAAGAGAAAAGAACCGATAAAAGTGGCCAGTACATTTTGTGTGGTTACGTCTTCTACAACTAAACGCGTGGCTCTGGGCGTCACATTAGTAGTGGCTGAACCGTAAGCGGTGACCATGATACTCAGTGAAAATGTGGTCACCGCCAGCATACTCGATGCCAGTATGTTCAGAATATTATCAACTGCTTCCGCACCAACCTTCACTGATACTGACTCTGGGATCATTGATCTAAAAAGAATAGATAAAAGGGCCGTTATTATTGCTACCATTGCAAATAACGTTGCCCTGAACCATAGCTTTTTAAGTGTCTGCCTGAGAATCCATTGCCAGCGTGAAATCATTCAGCATATCCTTGTATTAAGTTCGGGAAAATAAATGCCGCGCGGCAGGACGGCATTTTTGTATTAACGAACGAGGTGCAGGAAGTGCAGGTGTTTTTCGTACTGGTCCAGTATGTCATTAATCAGCTGTTCCTGATTCCAGCCCATCACATCATAGTTTTGACCGCCTTCTTTCAGATAGACCTCAGCGCGATAATATCGATGTTGCTCAACCTGCTGCTCGTCATTGTCCATTGCAGCCATGGCGAAAGCCGGTGAGTTATAGCCACGAAGTCTCACTTCATAAATAAAGTTCAGCTCATTGCCCAAATCGACTTCAAGCCGAATTCGTTCGTCATCAGTATCACTTATATGGCTTATCGTTCCCTGTTTATTCAGTTCTTCCTGAACCAGCGTCATGGCGGGCTGGATAACGTCGCCCATAAAGCGTTTCACAAGAGAGCGCTTTGGCAGATAAGCGATATTGCGCAAGCGTCTCTGCCATGGAATCGGGTTACGCGCTGCAGTCGGAGCAATAGTCGCCATGCTCAGGCTTTCACGCTTGGTCAAATCCCGACGCAGGGCTTTTAATAATCCGTATATGGATATCAGTAAAATCACTGAGAAAGGTAATGCGCTCGCTATTGTCACGGTTTGCAGCGCGCTCAGTCCCCCCGCAATCAGCAGTGCGATTGCCACAATCCCCATGAGCGAGGCCCAGAAAATTCGCTGCCATACAGGCGTGTTAGCGACGCCACCCGATGCCAGCGTATCAACAACCATTGCCCCGGAGTCAGCCGAGGTGACAAAGAAGACAATGACCATCGCCATTGCAATAAATGACAGCACGGAAGAAAACGGGAAATGCTCCAGGAAATTAAACAGGGCCAGCGCGACATCCTGCTGAACGGTATTGGCGAGATCAGCCGCCCCCTGGTGCATAATGAGATAGATTGCGCTGTTACCAAACACCGTCATCCACATGAGCGTGAAGCCGGCGGGAACAAACAGCACGCCGGTGACAAACTCGCGAATGGTTCGACCGCGCGAGACTCTTGCGATGAACATCCCCACAAACGGCGACCATGAAAGCCACCATCCCCAGTACAGTAATGTCCAGCCCCCCAGCCAGTTGCTCGACTTAGGTTCATACGCATAAAGGTTAAAAGTTTTACTCACCAGTTCAGAAAGATAACCGCCCGTATTTTCCACAAATGACTTCAGCAGAAGCACGGTTGGTCCCAGACACAGGACCAGCGCCAGCAGCAGCACTGCCAGGCCCAGGTTGAGCTCAGACAGTATACGTATTCCCTTGTCCAGGCCGGACACCACCGAAATCGTCGCTAAACCAGTGATGACAACGATTAGAATCACCTGCACCGTTTCATTAATAGGCACCCCGAAAAGATGATTCAAACCAGCATTCACCTGCAAAACACCGTACCCCAGCGATGTCGCAACGCCAAAGACGGTGCCAATAACGGCGAAAATATCAACCGCATGGCCTACAGGTCCGTATATGCGCTCGCCAATAATGGGATAAAGTGCGGAACGCAGCGTTAAAGGCAGACCGTGACGGTAACTGAAAAAGGCCAGGATCAGTGCCACAATGGCATAGATTGCCCATGCGTGCAGGCCCCAGTGGAAGAACGTCAGGCGCATTGCTTCCTTCGCTGCCGCAACGGTCTCTGGAGTGCCGACAGGAGGTGAAAGATAATGCATCACAGGTTCAGCAACGCCAAAGAACATCAGGCCGATCCCCATCCCTGCCGAGAAAAGCATCGCAAACCAGGAGTGATAGCTAAAATCAGGCTGCGCATGGTCCGGACCCAGTTTGATATCACCGTAGCGTGAGAGTCCCAGGAACGAGACACTCAGTAGAATCAGGGCCACTGCAAGGATGTAGAACCAGCTGGCATTCGTGAAGATTTGTTGCTGAAGTAGTTTAAAATTTTTGTCGGCGACATCCGGGAATACAGCGGCAAAGGCGACAAGAAGGAAAATTAACAAAGCAGATGTAAAGAATACCGCTTTGTTAATCTGGCTTTTAGACTTCTTTTGGATTGTATCATTTTCACTCATAATCATTTATTCCATTAATTAAAATCCGCACTGTATAGAGGGTACTACATCTCAAAGATTAGCAAACTTCAACTTACGATGCGGCGTCAATCGGAATGCAGAGTGCAAGAGTGGCCATACAGATATCCTGTTGATAGTCTGCCAGCCGTCTTCTGGAGCATTTGATTTGCATAAATTGCATCAGATCTGGGGATTCACTTTGATTAGAGCAATATTGAGAATGACTTACTAACGTCTGATGTTGCGTAAAGCGGGCTTTAAGGATGGTCGCAATGTCAGAGGTAAGGACAGACGTTCAGGATGCAAATAATCAGTGCCGGTTCGTCGCTGATTTTCCTTCAGGCTGACTTGTCCAAAACGAGTAACAATCGCCGGTGATGCTGCCAACTTACTGATTTAGTGTATGATGGTGTTTTTGAGGTGCTCCAGTGGCTTCTGTTTCT
>NZ_JBMKHA010000041.1:0-16773 GCF_049238365.1 Enterobacter cloacae complex sp. IR53030 | reverse complement strand
GACCTCCAGCATGTAGCCCACGCCCCGGACTGTCTGGATCAGCTTTGTCTCGTAATCGTTGTCTATTTTAGCGCGGAGTCGCTTTACTGCGACATCGATCGCATTAGTGTCGCTGTCAAAATTCATGTCCCAGACCTGAGAGGCAATCAGGGAGCGGGGAAGAACCTCTCCCTGATGGCGAATGAAGAATTCCAGCAGGCTGAACTCTTTACTGGTGAGCACAATGCGGTTTCCGGCGCGACTGACTTTTCTGGATACGAGATCAATCGAGAGGTCAGCCACCTTAAACTGGCTTTCCGTGATCATCGTGTTTCCCCGCCTCAGAAGGGTTCTCACCCGGGCGAGCAGTTCGGCAAACGCAAAGGGTTTAACCAGATAATCGTCCGCACCCAGTTCCAGTCCTTTGACCCTATGTTCGATCGTGCCGAGGGCTGTCAGCAGTAAGACCGGCATACCCTTTCCGGCAGTGCGCAGCATGCGGATGATATCCCAGCCGTTCACATCAGGTAGCATGATATCCAGAATGACTAAATCATACTCGGCTGTCATGGCGAGATGATATCCGGTAAGACCATTATCAGCGTGATCCACTACGAACCCTGCCTCTGTAAGCCCTTTGCTGAGATATTCACCTGTTTTAATTTCGTCTTCGACGATCAATATTTTCATCTTGCTCCCCGGCTGGCTGCTAATGTCATTCTATTGCGCCCACGATCGTTATCAACGGATTACAGCAAAAATGACAACATTGTCATTATCCTGTCACCCGGCAAACAGAGAGCGTTAGGTAAAGTACCCCTATCAATACTCTGGACTTCATTTGAACCATTTACCAGGTCTGCCTGGACGAGAAGCGTTATGTTCAAATTAAAATTACTCAGCATTAGCACGATATTCATCCTGGCAGGCTGCGTGTCGCTTGCGCCTGAATATCAGCGGCCCGCAGCACCGGTACCCCAGCAGTTTTCACTGTCCCATAACAGCCTGACGCCAGCGGTAAATGGCTATCAGGATACGGGCTGGCGTAACTTTTTTGTCGATCCCCAGGTTACCCGGTTGATCGGTGAAGCTCTGACTAATAACCGTGATTTGAGAATGGCTGCCCTGAAGGTTGAAGAGGCCCGAGCCCAGTTCAACGTCACGGATGCAGATCGTTATCCCCAGCTGAATGCCTCATCCGGGATAACATACAGCGGTGGTCTGAAAGGTGACAAGCCGACCACACAGGAGTACGACGCGAGACTGGAGCTCAGCTATGAGCTCGATTTTTTCGGCAAACTTAAGAACATGAGTGATGCTGATCGCCAGAACTACTTTGCCAGCGAAGAAGCCCGTCGGGCCGTACACATCCTGCTGGTATCCAACGTTTCACAAAGCTATTTCAGCCAGCAACTGGCGTACGAACAACTTCGTATTGCGCGGGAAACGCTGAAAAATTATCAACAGTCCTATGCTTTCGTTGAGCAGCAGCTCGTGACCGGGAGTACGAACGTTCTGGCACTTGAACAGGCGCGAGGACAAATCGAAAGTACCCGCGCCGAAATAGCCAAACGAGAAGGCGATCTGGCTCAGGCAAACAATGCCCTGCAACTGGTGCTGGGAACGTACCGCGCACTTCCGTCAGAAAAAGGGATGAAAGGCGGGGAGATAGCCCCAGTAAAATTGCCACCAAATCTGTCTTCACAAATTTTGCTGCAGCGACCGGATATTATGGAAGCGGAATATCAGCTGAAAGCGGCTGATGCCAATATTGGCGCAGCGCGAGCGGCCTTTTTCCCCTCAATTACCCTGACCAGTGGTCTTTCCGCAAGCAGTACGGAGCTGTCCAGCCTGTTTACGTCAGGAAGTGGAATGTGGAATTTTATCCCTAAAATTGAAATTCCTATATTTAATGCTGGCAGGAATAAAGCCAATCTGAAGCTGGCTGAAATTCGCCAGCAACAGTCGGTGGTTAATTACGAACAAAAAATTCAGTCAGCCTTTAAGGATGTTTCCGACACGCTTGCGCTGCGCGACAGCCTTAGCCAGCAACTTGAGTCACAGCAGCGTTATCTTGATTCACTTCAGATAACTCTCCAGCGTGCCAGAGGATTGTATGCAAGTGGTGCTGTCAGTTACATCGAAGTGCTGGATGCAGAACGTTCCCTCTTCGCTACCCAGCAAACCATTCTCGATCTTACCTATTCCCGGCAGGTTAACGAAATTAATCTGTTTACCGCGCTGGGTGGCGGTTGGGTAGAGTAAATTTATTTAATTAATCAGGAAATTAAAATGCGTAATTCACTTAAAGCCGTTTTATTTGGTGCCTTCTCTGTCATGTTTTCTGCCGGTCTTCATGCTGAAACACATCAGCATGGCGATATGAATACTGCCAGTGATGCTTCGGTACAGCAAGTTATCAAGGGCACCGGTGTCGTTAAAGACATTGATATGAATACTAAGAAAATCACCATTTCGCATGAAGCAATTCCAGCGGTGGGCTGGCCTGCAATGACCATGCGCTTTACTTTTGTTAATGCAGACGATGCTATTAATGCCCTGAAAACAGGCAACCATGTCGATTTCTCGTTTATTCAGCAGGGCAATATCTCCTTACTCAAAAGCATTAACGTGACGCAGTCCTGATTGGCTGTCCGGAGCGATTACATCCTGTGCGCCTGTACATTCACATAGGTATATGTGTGAGTTAACCGTCAGGCGCATATGCCAGGTGTTTTGATTTTTTAGCGGAAAATTGTATGGCTTCTTTAAAGATAAAATATGCTGCAATAATTATCAGCAGCCTCATAGCAGGGGGGCTGATATCGGTTACTGCCTGGCAGTATGTAAACTCAGCACAAAAGACAGAAAAAAAAGAACAAAAGGCACCGGAACGAAAGGTGCTTTTCTGGTATGACCCAATGAAACCGGATACCAAATTTGATAAACCCGGAAAATCGCCCTTTATGGATATGGACCTGGTGCCAAAATATGCTGATGACAGTGGCGATAAAAGCAGTGGCGGGATCCGTATCGACCCAACCCAGGTTCAGAATCTGGGATTAAAAACGCAAAAAGTCACGCGAGGAATGCTGAATTATTCTCAGACAATCCCGGCTAATGTCAGCTATAACGAGTATCAGTTTGTTATTGTGCAGGCGCGTTCTGACGGGTTTGTCGAAAAAGTCTACCCCATGACGATTGGCGATCATGTGAAGAAGGGGACGCCACTTATCGATATTACCATTCCGGACTGGGTGGAAGCACAGAGTGAATTCCTTCTGTTATCCAGCACCGGTGGTACTTCCACGCAAATTAAAGGCGTTCTGGAACGGCTTCGCCTGGCAGGTATGCCGGAAGAGGATATTCAGAGACTGCGTTCTACCCGGAGCATTCAGACCCGTTTTACCATTAAAGCACCTATTGATGGTGTCATTACTGCATTTGACCTGCGCACCGGCATGAATATTTCGAAAGATAAGGTGGTGGCTCAGATTCAGGGAATGGACCCGGTCTGGATCAGCGCTGCAGTGCCAGAATCTATCGCCTATCTGCTGAAAGATACGTCGCAGTTTGAAATTTCGGTACCGGCTTATCCGGATAAAACATTCCATGTCGAAAAATGGAATATTCTTCCCAGCGTGGATCAGACAACCCGTACGCTTCAGGTCCGTCTCCAGGTTTCTAATAAGGATGAGTTTCTCAAGCCGGGCATGAATGCCTATCTGAAACTGAATACCAGAAGCCAGGAGATGCTGCTGATACCAAGCCAGGCCGTTATCGATACCGGCAAAGAACAGCGCGTGATTACTGTTGATGATGAAGGCAAGTTTGTGCCGAAACAGATCCACGTTCTGCATGAGTCACAGCAACAGTCCGGCATCGGCTCCGGCCTGAATGAAGGCGATACCGTGGTGGTCAGTGGCCTGTTCCTCATTGACTCTGAAGCCAATATTACGGGCGCACTGGAACGTATGCGCCACCCTGAAAAAACAGAAAGCAGTATGCCAGCAATGTCTGACCAGCCTGTAAATATGCATTCAGGGCACTGAGGAGACGACGATGATTGAATGGATTATCCGGCGCTCTGTCGCCAACCGTTTCCTGGTCATGATGGGGGCCCTGTTTCTCAGCATCTGGGGCACATGGACGATTATTAACACGCCTGTCGATGCCTTGCCTGACCTGTCAGATGTGCAGGTCATTATCAAAACCAGCTATCCCGGCCAGGCCCCGCAGATTGTAGAAAACCAGGTCACCTATCCACTTACCACCACCATGCTGTCCGTGCCTGGCGCAAAAACCGTGCGTGGTTTTTCACAGTTCGGTGATTCGTATGTGTATGTCATTTTTGAAGACGGCACCGATCTGTACTGGGCCCGTTCCCGCGTGCTGGAGTACCTGAACCAGGTACAGGGAAAACTGCCCGCCGGTGTGAGTTCTGAAATCGGTCCGGACGCCACGGGGGTGGGCTGGATATTTGAATATGCCCTTGTCGATCGCAGCGGAAAACACGACCTTTCAGAACTGCGTTCTCTGCAGGACTGGTTCCTGAAATTTGAGCTGAAAACCATCCCGAACGTGGCTGAGGTCGCTTCGGTTGGCGGCGTGGTGAAACAGTACCAGATTCAGGTCAATCCGGTAAAATTGTCTCAGTATGGTATCAGCCTGCCCGAAGTGAAACAGGCCCTTGAATCGTCTAACCAGGAGGCCGGTGGCTCATCCGTTGAAATGGCCGAAGCTGAGTATATGGTCCGTGCCAGCGGTTATCTTCAGAGCATTGATGATTTTAATAACATCGTCCTGAAAACAGGCGAGAACGGCGTGCCGGTTTATCTGCGGGATGTTGCCCGCGTGCAGACCGGGCCTGAAATGCGGCGTGGTATTGCCGAGCTGAACGGCCAGGGCGAAGTCGCTGGCGGCGTGGTGATCCTGCGGTCGGGTAAAAATGCACGCGACGTTATCACGGCAGTGAGGGATAAACTTGAGACGCTGAAGGCCAGCCTGCCGGAAGGCGTTGAAATCGTGACCACCTACGATCGCAGCCAGCTCATCGACCGGGCGATTGATAACCTCAGTTCCAAACTTCTGGAAGAGTTTATCGTGGTGGCCATCGTCTGTGCCCTGTTCCTGTGGCACGTACGTTCTGCCCTGGTGGCGATTATCTCTCTGCCGCTTGGTCTGTGTATCGCCTTTATCGTCATGCACTTCCAGGGACTGAACGCCAATATCATGTCGCTGGGAGGGATAGCGATTGCCGTCGGTGCGATGGTGGATGCCGCCATTGTGATGATTGAGAATGCGCATAAGCGGCTTGAGGAGTGGGATCATCAGCATCCGGGTGAGCAGATTGACAACGCCACCCGCTGGAAGGTGATTACCGATGCCTCCGTTGAAGTGGGACCCGCACTGTTTATCAGCCTGCTGATCATCACCCTGTCCTTTATTCCTATCTTTACCCTGGAAGGTCAGGAAGGACGTCTGTTTGGCCCGCTGGCATTCACGAAAACGTACTCCATGGCGGGCGCGGCCGCGCTGGCCATCATCGTCATTCCGATTCTGATGGGATTCTGGATCCGGGGGAAAATTCCTGCAGAGACCAGTAACCCCCTGAACCGGGTACTGATCAAAGCGTATCATCCATTGCTGTTGCGGGTTCTCCACTGGCCAAAAACAACCCTGCTGGTTGCGGCCTTGTCCATTTTCACCGTTATCTGGCCGCTGAGCCAGGTGGGCGGTGAGTTTCTGCCGAAGATTAACGAGGGCGACCTGTTGTATATGCCGTCGACCCTGCCGGGTGTCTCTCCGGCTGAAGCTGCAGCGCTCCTGCAGACGACGGACAAGTTAATCAAAAGCGTTCCTGAAGTGGCCTCTGTATTTGGCAAGACCGGTAAAGCAGAGACCGCCACGGATTCCGCACCGCTCGAAATGGTTGAAACCACGATCCAGCTCAAACCTGAGGATCAGTGGCGTCCAGGCATGACGATTGACAAGATTATTGAAGAACTCGACAGGACCGTCCGTTTACCGGGGCTGGCAAACCTCTGGGTGCCGCCAATCCGTAACCGTATTGATATGCTCTCAACCGGGATCAAAAGCCCGATAGGTATCAAGGTGTCCGGAACGGTTCTGTCCGATATCGATGCAACGGCGCAGAGTATCGAAGCGGTCGCCAAAACCGTACCCGGCGTAGTGTCTGCTCTCGCAGAGCGACTGGAAGGCGGGCGCTACATTGATGTGGATATCAACCGGGAAAAAGCCTCCCGCTACGGAATGACGGTGGGCGATGTGCAGCTGTTCATCTCATCAGCCATCGGCGGCGCGACGGTAGGGGAAACGGTTGAAGGCGTGGCCCGGTACCCGATTAATATCCGCTATCCGCAGGATTACCGGAACAGCCCGCAGGCCCTGAAACAGATGCCGATCCTGACCCCGATGAAGCAGCAGATCACGCTGGGCGATGTTGCGGATATTAAGGTCGTTTCCGGGCCGACTATGCTGAAAACGGAAAATGCCCGTCCAGCCAGCTGGATTTACATTGACGCGCGCGGCAGGGATATGGTGTCGGTGGTTAATGACATTAAAACGGCGATCAGTCAGAAAGTGAAACTGAGACCGGGTACCAGCGTGTCATTCTCCGGACAGTTTGAACTGCTTGAGCATGCCAACAAGAAACTGAAGCTGATGGTGCCGATGACGGTGATGATCATCTTCATCCTGTTGTATCTGGCATTCCGCCGGGTTGATGAAGCCCTGCTGATCCTGATGAGCCTGCCGTTCGCCCTGGTTGGCGGGATATGGTTCCTGTACTGGCAGGGCTTCCATATGTCTGTCGCAACCGGAACGGGGTTTATCGCTCTGGCCGGGGTGGCAGCAGAGTTTGGCGTGGTCATGCTGATGTATCTGCGTCATGCCATTGAAGCGCACCCGGAATTGTCCCGTAAAGAGACGTTCACACCGGAAGGCCTTGATGAAGCCCTCTATCATGGTGCCGTACTGCGTGTCCGGCCGAAAGCCATGACCGTGGCGGTGATCATTGCGGGTCTGCTGCCAATACTCTGGGGAACCGGTGCAGGTTCAGAAGTCATGAGCCGTATCGCGGCACCCATGATTGGTGGGATGATCACGGCTCCGCTGCTGTCCCTGTTCATTATTCCTGCCGCCTACAAATTAATCTGGCTGCGCAGACATAAAAAAAGCGTGTCCTGAACCTGAAAGGGCACCCCCTGTGGGTGTCCTTCTTTACTGATTCACCCTGACGTCAGGGTTTAAATCGATAATATACAGAGGTGAGTATGAAAAAAGTGGTTCTGATGGCGCTGGCTCTCGGCCTTTCACTGCCCGCGATGGCGAGTGAAAAAGTGATTGATATGTACAAATCTGAAAACTGTGGCTGTTGTTCCCTGTGGGGCAAAGCGATGGAAAAAGACGGGTTTGAAGTACGAACTCACGTCATGAATGATCAGGCGCTGTCAGCCCTGAAAGAAAAGCATGCTATTCCTGCAGGACTGCGAAGTTGTCATACCGCGGTTGCCGGTAATTTGATCATTGAAGGCCATGTGCCTGCGACAACGATACATAAGGCAATGCAGTCTGGTTCAGGTATATACGGTCTCGCCACCCCCGGTATGCCAGCAGGAAGTCCTGGAATGGAGATGGGAGCCCGAAAAGAGGCTTACGATGTTATCGCATTCTCACCGGATGGAAGTAAAAAAGTCTTCCAGCGAATCGAATAGTCAGCGGAACGGCTGATAACGGGACGCCGGTAGCAGGCACTCCTGTGCCGGCGATATTCGTGGTAATCGCATCCATGACATACCCTGAAGACAGAAGATGCTTCGGTATGCATAAGGAGAGTTACTGTGAAAAATGACAATGCAGTGCAACACAACAACCAGACTGCTTCTGAGCAGACATTATCCCCGGACGAGGGCCACGTATTGCATAAGGTGAGAGATCCCGTGTGCGGGATGGCCATCCTGCCCGACAGGGCGCACAGCAGCATTCGATACCAGGACCATCAACTTTATTTCTGCTCCGCCAGCTGTGAGAGTAAATTTAAAGCCCATCCCGATCGTTATCTTACCGAAGATGCCAGTGAACATTCCCATCACCATCACCACGATCATCACGAAGTCAGCCCTGATCAGATAAAACAGCCTCACCACCAGGCGGAAAAAGAGAATTCTGAAGGTGTGTGGACATGTCCGATGCACCCGGAGATACGCCGCAGTGGTCCCGGAAGCTGTCCTGTCTGTGGAATGGCACTGGAGCCGCTCGTAGCTACGGCATCCACGGGGCCGAGTGATGAACTTCACGACATGACAAGACGCTTCTGGCTGGGGTTGTTGCTGGCGTTTCCGGTTCTGGTACTCGAAATGGGATCTCATCTGTTTCCCGAGTTGAGGAATACAGTACCGCCACAGTACAACACATGGCTGCAGCTGCTTCTGGCCTCCCCTGTCGTGTTGTGGTGTGGCTGGCCATTCTTCGCCCGGGCCGGAATGTCGTTACGTAACCGCTCCCTGAATATGTTTACCCTTGTTGCAATGGGGACCGGCGTAGCCTGGGTTTACAGCGTCATTGCAACCGTCTTCCCCTCCTGGTTTCCTGCATCGTTCAGAAACATGGATGGCCTGGTGGCCGTTTATTTTGAAGCCGCAGCAGTTATTACGGTGCTTGTTCTGCTGGGACAGGTTCTTGAGCTGCGGGCACGGGAACAAACCTCAGGCGCCATTACTGCGCTTCTGAACCTTGCCCCCAAAACCGCCAGACGGCTGGATCATGACGGTCATGAAACGGATATTAATACGGAAGATGTCCTGCCTGGCGATAAGCTCCGCATCAGACCTGGAGAGAGTATTCCGGTCGACGGTATCGTGATCGAAGGCAAAACAACCGTTGATGAATCGATGGTGACCGGGGAATCTATGCCGGTTACCAAAACGGAGGGTGACCCTGTCATCGGGGGGACCATTAATCAGACAGGGAGTCTCATCATCCGTGCAGAGAAAGTCGGTGATGAAACAATGCTCTCACGAATTGTTCAGATGGTCGCTGATGCACAGCGTTCGCGTGCCCCCATCCAGAGAATGGCTGACAGCGTTTCAGGCTGGTTTGTTCCTCTGGTGATACTTATCGCGGTTGTTGCTTTCGTGATCTGGTCTGTCTGGGGGCCCGAGCCCAGGATGGCGCACGGTCTCATTGCGGCTGTGTCGGTCCTGATTATTGCCTGTCCCTGCGCGCTGGGGCTGGCCACGCCGATGTCGATAATGGTGGGGGTGGGCAAAGGAGCCCAGGCCGGGGTGTTAATCAGGAATGCCGAAGCCCTTGAGCGTCTTGAAAAAGTGGACACGCTGGTTGTCGACAAAACAGGCACGCTCACGGAAGGTTCGCCTACGGTGACAGGGATTATCAGTCTCAATCCGGGTGGGGAAACATCTCTTTTGCGTGTAACAGCCGCAGTGGAAAAAGGCTCGCAGCATCCGCTGGGTATGGCAGTAGTTAAAGCAGCACAGGAAAAGGGGATCGCAATACCCGCAGTCACTCATTTCGATGCACCGTCGGGTAAAGGTGTCTCAGGCGATGTCGAAGGTCAACGGGTTGTTATTGGTAATGAACTGGCTATGCAGGAAAACAGTATAGTTATTGATAATCAAAAGGCCGTTGCGGATACGTTGCGGATGGAAGGCGCTACCGTTATCTATGTGGCCACAGACGGGGACCTTGCAGGCCTGATAGCTATCTCGGATCCCGTGAAAACAACCACGCCGGATGCGCTTAAAGCTTTGCGTCAGGCGGGGATCCGCATCGTTATGCTCACCGGGGATAACCAGCTTACTGCTGAAGCAGTCGCACGGAAACTGGGAATAGATGAGGTTGAAGCCGGAATTCTGCCGGATGGCAAAAAAGCAGTGATAACCCGACTGAAAGAGTCTGGCCATGTGGTTGCGATGGCCGGAGACGGTGTGAATGATGCCCCGGCGCTGGCAGCGGCTGACGTGGGTATAGCCATGGGAACGGGTACAGATGTGGCAATTGAAAGTGCCGGAGTCACCCTTCTCAAAGGCGACTTGATGATACTGAACAGGGCCCGTCATCTGTCAGAGATCACCATGAAAAATATCCGTCAGAATCTGTTTTTTGCATTTATCTACAACGCACTTGGCGTGCCTGTGGCTGCAGGTCTGCTTTATCCTGTGTATGGAATACTGCTGTCGCCAGTTATTGCGGCGGCGGCCATGGCTCTTTCCTCCGTCAGCGTCATTGTGAATGCGTTGCGTCTGAAAAGTGTCAGGCTCGGGAAATAACACTGAGTGAAGGGTCAGTTACGAACAGAAGGAGTCCAGTATGAAAAGTACCACCTATGCGCTTATTGCTGTCGCCGCGATCGCGGCATTTGCCCTCCTGCGCGAACACTGGTCACATGTGGCAGGTTACTGGCCATATCTGTTATTGCTGGTCTGCCCGCTAATGCATCTTTTCCACGGCCACGGAGGGCATGGAGATCATCAACATCACGGAAGTGAAAACGATAAAAAAAATTAATCCGGCAGACGGGGCCGCGTCGCGGTCCCGTTATCAGTCCAGGTATCGTTCGTAGTCTCTGGCATGCGCAAAGGCATGCTGTTCGAGTTTGTTATCAGCGGGTGCCGCTGCCCGGAACGCCAGAGAGTTAACAGGGTTGTTATTGATGACCAGCTCGTAATGCAGATGAGGACCGGATGAACGTCCGCTGTTACCGGATAACGCAATAGCACCTCCCCGTGTAACCCTGGCCCCTTTAGTAACGAGTATTTTATTGAGGTGGAGATAGCGAGTTTTAACACCGGCTTTTCCCGTTACTTCAACAAAATATCCCATGGTACTGTTGTATTCGGCCCGGGTGATTTTTCCGTCGATGACGCTGACTATTTTCGTGTTCATGGGCATGGAATAATCAATGCCATTATGGGGACTCACTTTTCCCGATACCGGGTTAAGTCTTGCAGGATTGAAAGGCGAACTGAGTCTTGCTGTGGCCGGTAACGGATAATCGAGACTGCCTTTCCCGGAAGTATCGGAAAGGTTATAGAACTTTTTATCTGATATACGATACGCCGTGTAATTAAATGAACCGGACGTAAATTTATAGGCCACGACACGTGATTTTCCCGCTTTCTTTTGCAGTACGAGTTTTAATGATTCATTTTTTTTCAAATGCCGCAGATTAAACCGGGAAGGCAAGGAGCGCTGAAGAGTAGCGATCTCGTTCGATTCCAGCCCCGAGCGGGTGGCTGAAAGGTAGGCATTTTCTTTTACGACATCGGTAGAATACATTTACTGGAATTCGCCGTTAGCATGAACACTGCGGCGTATGCTAGGGGTTTTCAGGAGGCGTGTCATCTGTCAGTTAATCGGGAGCACCGTTGATGGTCGTCATTTTTGTAACATATCTTGTTTCCCGTTTGCTCCTGAAGCTCTGGGAACTGTATGACCAGCCCGACGGTGATGATTAACGGGACTGAAACAGGTTACGGCAGAGCAATATGGGGCTCATGTCCTGCTACGTAACCCGTCAGTAAAGCCCTGCTGCGCACCTGACGCTAAGCACTAACCCGCCTGCAGTTACCTGGTCGAATACAGCCCGCGAAGCTTTCTTGCCTGCGTCTGATGTGCTTCCGCACCGGCATTATTGACCTGCTCATGCACGAGAGCGGCTTTTTCTCCGGCATTCAGTTCGTTAAAAGAAGAAGACGAGGTCTTTGAATTTGCATCACTGCCGGACAGCATTTTTTTATGTTCCTCAATCATTTTCTGATGCGCATAGGACGCGCTGTTGTTCATAAATGAATGAGCAACAATGGCCCTTTCATGTTCATTCATTTCAGAGAATGAGGGCGTGTTGTTTTTATTAACCCTGTCCGGTAAGTTTTCATGCGTCGAGGAATTCACATGACTGACGGCTGAGGCATTATTAACAAATCGATGTGCTTCATGGGCAATATCACTGGACTGAGCAAAAGCTGCCCCACAAAATAAAGCTGTAAACGCAGTGGTCGTGATTAATATATTCATGTGTAATTACCTTCTGAGGTACATAAAAGATATCCTTATGATCATATATAAAAATAATCAACCTGTGGGGAAGATGACGTAAATGTAATACAGCTATGTACATTACACGATTGTAATGAATTTGTTTCTTAAGGTGTGCTAGATTCATTTCATTGTAAGTGGATGAACCAGTAATTTAATTTAAATCGGTTCTCGAATTCTGTCAGTAACCATACTTTAAATAAGGGAATGCGCATGCTGTTGAAAACGTCTCGACGAACTTTCCTGAAGGGGTTAACCCTCTCTGGCGTAGCCGGAAGTCTTGGCGTATGGAGTTTCAATGCGCGTTCCAGTCTGAGCCTGCCAGTTGCCGCATCCCTGCAGGGTACTCAGTTTGACCTGACCATTGGTGAAACGGCCGTCAATATCACGGGCAGTGAGCGTCAGGCCAAAACAATCAATGGAGGCCTGCCGGGGCCCGTTCTTCGCTGGAAAGAAGGTGACACCATTACCCTGAAGGTCAAAAACCGTCTTAATGAACAGACGTCCATTCACTGGCACGGCATTATTCTTCCGGCCAATATGGATGGTGTTCCGGGGCTGAGTTTTATGGGCATAGAGCCTGATGATACCTACGTTTACACCTTTAAGGTTAAGCAGAACGGGACTTACTGGTACCACAGCCATTCCGGTCTGCAGGAACAGGAGGGGGTATACGGTGCCATTATCATCGATGCCGGGGAGCCAGAACCGTTTACTTACGATCGTGAGCATGTGGTCATGTTGTCTGACTGGACCGATGAAAATCCTCACAGCCTGCTGAAAAAATTAAAAAAACAGTCGGATTACTACAATTTCAATAAACCAACCGTTGGCTCTTTTTTCCGCGACGTGAATACCAGGGGGCTGTCAGCCACCATTGCCGATCGGAAAATGTGGGCTGAAATGAAAATGAATCCGACTGACCTCGCGGATGTCAGTGGCTACACCTACACCTATCTCATGAACGGGCAGGCCCCGCTGAAAAACTGGACCGGACTGTTCCGTCCCGGTGAAAAGATACGCTTACGGTTTATCAACGGCTCGGCAATGACCTATTTCGATATCCGTATCCCCGGGCTGAAAATGACGGTCGTGGCTGCAGATGGCCAGTATGTAAACCCGGTTACCGTTGACGAATTCAGGATTGCCGTTGCCGAAACCTATGATGTCATTGTGGAGCCTCAGGGTGAGGCCTATACCATCTTCGCACAATCCATGGACAGGACCGGTTACGCTCGAGGGACACTGGCCACGAGAGAGGGGTTAAGTGCTGCCGTTCCCCCCCTCGATCCCCGTCCTCTGTTGACCATGGAAGATATGGGTATGGGGGGAATGGGACATGATATGGCAGGAATGGACCACAGCCAGATGGGAGGCATGGATAACAGCGGAGAGATGATGTCTATGGACGGTGCTGACCTTCCGGATAGCGGGACATCCTCCGCGCCCATGGATCACAGCAGCATGGCCGGTATGGATCATTCCCGGATGGCCGGAATGCCGGGTATGCAAAGTCATCCTGCGTCAGAAACGGATAACCCACTGGTTGATATGCAGGCGATGAGCGTCTCTCCGAAATTAAATGATCCGGGTATTGGTCTTCGAAATAACGGAAGAAAGGTTCTCACGTACGCGGATTTGAAAAGCCGCTTTGAGGATCCTGACGGACGTGAACCTGGCCGTACCATAGAACTGCATTTAACCGGCCACATGGAAAAGTTTGCCTGGTCATTTAACGGAATCAAGTTTTCAGATGCCGCACCGGTGCTGCTGAAATACGGTGAGCGGCTCAGGATCACGCTGATCAACGATACCATGATGACTCACCCCATTCACCTGCATGGTATGTGGAGCGATCTGGAAGATGAAAACGGTAATTTCATGGTTCGTAAACACACAATAGATGTTCCCCCTGGTACAAAACGCAGTTACAGAGTGACAGCAGATGCGCTTGGCCGCTGGGCGTATCACTGCCATTTGCTCTATCACATGGAAATGGGAATGTTTCGTGAAGTCCGGGTGGAGGAATGATGCGAATGAAGAGAAATTTGAAGGCCATACCTGTTCTGGTCGCCGGTTTGTTTACCTCACAGCTTTCTATTGCGGCGGGCTCCGTCTCTGCAGATCCCCACGCCGGGCACGACATGTCTGCCATGCAGATGCCAGCAGATGAGAATTTCACTGAGATGACGTCAATGGAGCCCATTGTAACTGAGAGCAGAACGCCAATTCCGCCTGTTACCGATGCCGACCGGAAGGCTGCATTCGGCAATTTACAGGGGCATGCGATTCACGACAGTGCGATTAATTATCTGGTTCTGCTGGATCAACTGGAATGGCAACGGTCGGATAACACCAACAATTTCAGCTGGAGTGTTAACAGCTGGATTGGAGGCGACACAGATCGGATTTGGCTAAAGAGTGAAGGTGAACGAAGCAATGGGGAAACGGAGGCGGCTGAAGCGCAGTTACTCTGGGGACATGCGGTTGGCCCATGGTGGGATTTGGTTGCGGGTGTCAGGCAGGATTTCAGACCTGCTTCTGCCCGGACCTGGGCTGCTGTCGGTTTTCAGGGGCTGGCACTCTATAATTTTGAGTCTGAAATTACGGGTTTTGTCAGTAATGGCGGAAAAGCAGCCCTTCGTCTGGGAGGAGAATACGACGTTTTACTGACTAACCGGCTCATACTCCAGCCATCCTATGAGGTGAATTTCTACAGTCAGGATGATGAATCGCGGGGTCGCGGCAGGGGACTGACTGACACAGAGCTGGGGCTCCGGCTGCGCTATGAAATACGCCGTGAGTTTGCACCCTATATAGGCGTTTCCTGGAATCAACTTTACGGGAAAACATCCGATATGGCGAAAAGAGAAGGTGAGAAAGACCATCAGGTAGTATTCCTGGCGGGAGCCAGAATCTGGTTTTAACGCACTGATATAAAACACTCAACTAAACAGGTAAATAAAATGTCGATTTTAAATAAAGCCATTCTTACAGGTGGCCTCGTTATGGGCGTTGCTTTCTCTGCTATGGCCCATCCGGAATTAAAAAGCTCTGTGCCACAGGCTGATTCAGCCGTAGCGGCCCCGGAAAAGATTCAGCTTAATTTCTCGGAAAATCTGACCGTGAAATTCTCAGGTGCAAAATTAACGATGACGGGTATGAAAGGCATGTCATCACATTCTCCGATGCCGGTCGCGGCAAAAGTGGCGCCAGGCGCTGACCCTAAATCGATGGTCATTATTCCGCGAGAGCCTTTACCCGCTGGCACTTATCGTGTTGACTGGCGCGCGGTTTCTTCAGATACGCACCCTATTACCGGTAATTACACCTTTACAGTGAAGTAATATTATGAACGACCTGATTATGATTGTTATTCGTTTTCTTCTTTATCTGGATTTGATGGTAATATTTGGATTGCCATTTTTTCAGATATATGGAATAAGCGGTGTCAGACATGAAACCTATAACCTGACTAATTTCAGGTCGTTTATAACCTTTGCTGTTGTTACAGGCATCATTCTTACTGGCATTAATATGCTCCTGGTATCTAATGCCATGAGTGGAGTAACTGACCTCAGAGAATTATCCATCCATGTTATCGAGATGGTGATAGAAGAAACTGATGTGGGTATTAGCTGGATTGTCAGGCTCTGTGCCCTGTTTACCACACTCGGTGCTTTGTTCCTTTACACTAATAAGAGAGTATTGTCCTGCCTGCTGATGACGATGAGTGGGGGCGTGGCGCTGGCTACACTTGCCTGGGGAGGACACGCCGTTATGCATGACGGTCTGCATTACTATCTCCATTTACTGAGCGATCTGACCCATCTCGGCGCTGCAGGTGCCTGGACAGGTGCTCTGGTTGCATTTGCTATCCTGCTGATGCGCAGAAACGAGCATAATGCACAGAGCGTCATTGTGATATCTGACTCCCTGGCAAAATTTGCCACGGCAGGAACGGTGATTGTTGTAGCCCTGATCCTGAGTGCGCTGGTCAACTATCTGTATATTGCTGAGGGTAACTTAACTCCCTTATTCAACAGTTCCTGGGGGAGGATATTGCTTGCCAAGACGGCTCTGTTTGTTCTGATGCTTCTTCTGGCTGCAGCAAACCGGTTTCACCTGGGTCCCCGGCTTGAAGTTATGGTCAGGGAAGGGAATTATGATCGCAGCGTTGCCCTGATGCGAAACAGCATCCTGACAGAATTCGTTGTTGCGATTATCATTCTGGGCGCCGTAGCGTGGCTCGGAATGCTTGCTCCGTCTCAGGTCAGCTAGGGAAGGTGCGAATAAGTCACCAAACGCAAAAAAACGCCTATGTAAGTGATTGAATTTAATTGACTAAAAGTTTCATTTTCGTTGCGGAGGGTACTTATTCGCACCCTCCCTAGGGGACAGCCAAAGCTCATGCGTGAGATTTTTACTTTCATATCAGCGAGTTGACCATGCAGCGTATTTTAATCGTTGAAGACGAACAAAAAACAGGTCGTTACCTGCAGCAGGGACTGGTTGAGGAAGGCTATCAGGCCGATCTCTTTAATAATGGCCGCGATGGTCTCGGGGCCGCGTCGAAGGGACAGTATGATTTGATAATACTGGACGTGATGCTGCCTTTCCTCGACGGGTGGCAAATCATCAGCGCACTGAGGGAGTCCGGGCACGAAGAACCGGTCCTGTTTTTAACCGCAAAGGACAACGTGCGGGACAAAGTGA
>NZ_JBMKHA010000040.1:0-17217 GCF_049238365.1 Enterobacter cloacae complex sp. IR53030 | reverse complement strand
TGCGTATTGCCTGAAAACACAACCCGCTACGGGGGAGACTTACCCGAAATCTGATTTATTCAACAAAGCCCTTTGAAGGATATACCAGGCAGCTCCTCAGCAGCATCAAAATATTTAAATCACTCTTTAATTAGTAAACCACTGCTGATTAACTTCTTTTATGTTTCACAGAAATTATTCGTTTTGTTTCTGTTCGTTATACTGCTCAAACCAGAAGACGACCGGTTTTTCTACAATATGAAGCAACCCAAAACGTTCTGCGGTACGGAAATTCACGCTATATGCGCGAGCCCGTTCAACCTGTTTGGTAATTTCTTTTCTCATTCCTTCAACACTAAAAGCTCCTTTAAAAAGGTTGCAGGGGGCGCATGATGGAAATAAGTTTTCTATAGCATGCAGTTCAGGGTGCATAACCTTACCCGTACTTCGGGCAACATGAGTTACGCCGCTGCCGACAGGGGCTCTCACCAGTTCAAAGTCGCGTCGAACAGGCTCAACATGATCGGCATGCCACCCTTTTTCAGGAAGCTTGCAACCACAATAGGCACAACGCCCCCCAAATTTCATTCGCAGCTCAGCTCGCTGTATTTTAGAGATCTTATTTTTAGGTTTTGAGAACCTACCATCAGGTGATTCAGCTTTGGATAACTTTGCTGAGGGCTCAGGTAATTCAACTAAATTCCCGTTGATATTTATCACCTTGACCATATCATTTTCCGCCTTTACTAAGCTCACGGGCACAGGAACTGGCTTAAGTAACCGCTAAAGATAACAGCCACTGACTGCATCTACCCAGACCTTCTGTTTATACTCAATAGGCCACCCCTCTTTATCTGCCCGGATGACGCAATCATTTACCGTGGTGCGTGACCGGATACGAACATCAAGCGGAAGCGAATCGTTATCCACACGAGCCTGTGCCTCATTTAAAATGCGTAAAAACATCTCTTTGGTCATTCAGATACCCCCTCAACTTTGCGAATTTTGATCAGATGAGGGCGACTCAGTTTACAAAGTTGTTCTGTCGCTTCATCAATCGAATTGAACCGATGAGCCTCTTCGATATTTAAAGTCCAGTATTTCGCTTTCCCTTCTCCCAGATCGGACTCAAAATAATTTCGCTTTACATCCATTTTTTTAGGCCTGCCATTTATCTTGACGACATTATGTCTGTCATCAAAAAGAAATTCGTCCCCCTCAAAAGTGATTAATACAAATGGCCCCTCAGGCTTGGAAGTCCGGGAACTTTCCATTTTCAAAGTCATACTTCAGCCTCTCGATAGAACTCATGAAACGTCAAATTAAAATGGACTCACACCACACTGATTCAGTATTCCTCCTGAACCCCATTAGGCTCTGTTGTGATTTCATATTTAATTCCGCCAGGTGCTCCCACAGCGTCCGCGACCGACTCACACAGCAGCGAGAGATCGTTGAGGGTCATTGGGTGTTCAATGTCCAGCGTGAAGAGTTTCCCGGCTTGCTTGGCGGCTGTCTTGTCAGCATGTTCGGCATTAAAAAGGTATACGGTGTGTTTTTCCTGAGCGGGTGTATTTTGATTTTGCATTGATGATCCTTTTGTTTAGTTCCCCGATTCCGGGGGTGAGTGAATTAATTTAAATTTATATTCGTCTGGTTTAATTAGAACGTTTCCACGCTATGCGTAAACAGGTAATGCAAGGGCTGTATCAACAGGATTAAAGTTACTTTTCTGGATGCAGCAACGCTTGGACATGATGTCCACATTACATCACGATCAAAGCTAAGTTTTTTTTGTATAACCCCTCCATTTTCGTGTGTTTCGCGTTTCAGACGCTTATACGACCTGCTTGACCATCCTCATCAGAAGGCGGTTTAACAGTCCTTTCGCTGTCGGGCGATTGCTATCGACATAGTAAAAACCTGTTTTGGTCGTACCGTGAGCACTGCTCAGCACCCTCAGTTCCCAGATAACGTCACGGATAACGCCGCCATTTTCTGGCTTAAGGCATTCAGATAAATGGCGCATGAAACGAGCTCTTACGGCACGGTAATAGCGGAACTCCTCTGGCTGGTTAGTATTTTCTTTCACCCGGAGTCGCTGGTTACACAGAGTTAGAACTGCATCCATCATTCCCGCCTTCAGCTTCGCCTGGATCGCACCTTGTTGCTGTTCCCTCTCACCTTCGAGTAACGTTAAAATTCTTTCTCCGAGTGCCGTCTTGTTGTGTACGTGCAACTGAACACAGGCAGCTACGCATGCCCAGAATCTGAACTTTTTTATCTGTCCACGCAATTTCCGGGCTACAACCTGACGGTATGCAGAATCACTGAGTATTTTAAAACGCCGACTGGCAACCAGCTCTGGAAGCGACACTCTGTCGCCTATCCCCAGGCGGGAAAAGGTTTGTCCCCGTTGTGCGAGACGATGATAGACAGCGCCCTTGCCTTTTGAAATTCGGACCGCGCCATAACGAAGAAGATACTGAGCAGCAGTCGTTGGAGTAAACTCACCGTCAGCGATGCGCTGGCGTAACCCGTCGTATTCATGCCAGATAATCCAGGACGCCGTATCTTCTTCAACAGTCAGCTCATCCTCTTCCTCGAATGCCACGACGACAGAACTGCTCTCTCCGGTCTTTAGGCTACGTGAAGCCCTGGGGTCAGCCTGCCCGTCAAAATAGGTCATCAGCGGCAACGTATCAGTCAGTCCATCATAAGCTGTACCGAACCGGCCTCCGGGCAGTTTCATCCAGAGTGGAGCTGGCATTGGTGTACGGGGCACAGGCTGCATGTCAGGCTCATCCTCAAGAAGGTCCAGATCGGCCTCTTCCCAGACCCTGCGATAGATCTCAATTGCCCGAAACGGGCGAGGGTTGAAACAGTGCAACGACCAGAGGAAATCAACGTGGATCACGTTTGCTTCCTGTACAAGCCGAAATTGTGGCTCAGCCATACGACGGTTATAAGCCGTATCGTCAACCTCGCCGGAAAGTAGCTTTCTGCGATGCTCTGCCGCACGTCTTGCTTCAACATAATCAAGGCTGCAACAGGCATGAAAAAGACGTTCAGTCAGGGACGAAGAAAAGATATTGGGTTGAAGACGCACATATCCGCCTTCGAACACTTTACGACCGATATAATCCCGCAGGCTCCAGTCGTACTGGATCTTAGAAAGAAATCGCTGAAGACGACTCAGGCCAGCCTGATAACCGTATTTCTCCGGGTCAGTTCGAAGGAGCGTTTCCATTGAATGGTCAACCCCTACTGCTGTGCAAAGCGAGCACCCATATCGAGCCCCACAAGCTGATGTTCGAGTGGGTTTCTCCGGCGACCAGATACACTCCCCGGTGGCGTCTTTATAAAGCGTTGCCAGGCTGAAGTTATCCGGCATAAAGCTTGGTAAAGGGAAGCGTGATTCGGAACCACAGGCCATCAGAAAAGACCAGATGTCCTGAGTGCGCCACTCCTTTACCGGATAGAGTTCACCACCGTGCTCAGTCAGGGTTACTTTCCTCGCCTGCCCTCCCATTTTGAGGATATTTCCGGCCCTTCGGGCACTTTCATCATCCCTGGAGCCCAGCATCAGGCATACCCTGCTTCGAACGGATGCCGGGGCGTTTTTCAGGTAACGAGCTTTGGCCTGGCGCAGGGGCGCGATTTTGTAGTCGGTTGAGCACTGTCGGGTAGAAGAATTAGTCCAGGTCGGAAGTCCGCGCCCAGTCAGAATGCGGCCGACCCAGCTCTGCGTAAGAGACGGTCGGGCGACAAGGACTGTGACCGGTAGCTGGTGTTCAGCAATGAACATTCTGAGCTGGTTGAGAACCTGTGAAGCCTGATAGTGCATCTCAGGGTTTTCGATCAGCGTATCGGACATCTGAATGAAATGATGTTCGCTGATATTTGTGCCGTTACGTACTGCCCTGATCAATGCCATCAGAAACAGGTGCAGAAGAGAATGGGAGTCTTTGCCGCCACTGTATCCCACGCACATTGTCCAGCCGTCCGTAATAGCCTGATAAATAGCAGATGTGGCTGACATGACCAGAGAAGAAAGACTCACAGTCTCCTTTTCATCGGTATAGTTCAGATCGGCATCGGTTGTCAGGGTCTCCCAAACATCCGCCCATTTATCATGTTTCAAAATGGCAGCATTAGCCGCCTCAGGAAAAATAACTTCTGAGGATAATTCAAGGAATGAGTCGCTTTTTTCAATAAACATATATTTTCCTGAACCACGGTATATGCTGCATCACTGATATTATTAGAACTTTAAAATAACTACAGCGCAACCATTTAGCGAAATTATATTAAATCAAAATCACGCGGATTTAATGTCAATATATATAAAAATAATCCATTGTAATTTAATCACCCGGCACAGCTATTAGTTATAGGTTGGCGGCGTAATAAATGCCGTATTATTTGTTTTCAACTCAGACAGCGGAATAAAAGGAGTGTTAAGAGTCATGTCATCACCACAATGGCGTGGTAGAGCTGAAAGCTGAAATGAATCTTTCATCACCCTAATAACCGGGCATTCCGTACGTGCTGATGGCATTACTTCCCGCAGCATCGCTTCCTGCTTTATGCTGTCGCTATGCTTATATTCATCCATGTCTTTTATTTCTTGAATTTCATCTTCACCACAAAATGACCAGTTAGCGTCATAGAAGTAAAACTCAGTTAAATGAAGATCGTTTTCTTTCACGTATGCCGCCAATTTGCGGATACGCTGTTCAAGCATTGTATCTATCCGTAAGGAAACACTCTGCGGAACGTCACTTGCAAATTCATTGATACAATCAACGGTAGAAACTATGAATTTATTGGTCATGGCAGGCTCCAGGCCACCGGGGAAACCGGTGGCTACGGTAATTGGCAGGCTTAAGCGCCGCAAAGGGTGTCAAGGGAAGGGAGAAGCTTGCTCAGCTTGTCGTAATCGAGCGGAGACAGTTCTGTAACGAGTTCGACCGAAAGACTAGTGTTGTCTTCTTCACACAGAATATAGATTCCGTCTTCTGGCTCTTTTCCGGCACATGCCTTCAGTCGTTTGTTAACGACCTCCTGGGCTGAATCCGCTACGTCGCAGCTCAGGACATAGCTTGCCACATAGCTGCTCTCACCGTGGTAATGCGTCACTTTACACAGAGCATACTGGATACCGGCTTTGTGAGCCTCATTCATGAGACGAGAAAACTGACAGCCATCCTGGTAATAGTGGGTATCCTTTGTGACCAGAATAGTCATACCCCCAAATTCATCTGTCCGGCTTTTACTGCATGTAAATGCAGCAGTAATTGTTACCATTTCCGAGAGGTCGAATACCGACAGCACGGCAGTTGTGAGGCAAATTGCATGGTCAAGATCAATGGTCTCTCCATGAAAAACTGCCAGCCCACTGCTGGTAACTTCTGTTGCGAACAACAGTTCATAATTGCAGTCTGGGCAGGATGGTTGCCCAAAGCTCGGCTCAGAAGGGTCATACTCAGGGTGGTTCTCGATAATACTGAGGATCAGCTTCTCAGTCAGAGAACAATCTGTCAGTGGCTTATCAAGCAAACGCTCACCTTCTGCAATTTCTGCTTCGGTAACGAATGTGATTGCTTCTTGTGCCATTTTTGCCTGCTCCTGAGTGCAGGGAATAATAAACGACGCCTGAGTATAATTATCTGCCACAGTTGACTCCTTGATTATTTAATTAATGTATTTGATGAGAAGATCATAACAAATACACTAATACCAACTAATAACCTGAAGGCGTTTTTTTAGAAAAAATATTAAGAAGAAGAATATGAACACTACCTCATCTTAAATTAATATCATTCAGGATTAATATTCATTTTTGCAAATAAAAACCGCCAGACGGCGGCTTTTATAAAGAGGGAAATATCATTGGAAGTTGAAATTACTTCACGGCAGGCCGACAAATTACGCGACTGCTGTGAGCTGAAGCGAAACTTGTAGAGGAAACTATAATCACCTTTTCTAAGTCGTCGGCACTGTCAGCAATATGATGCCGGAAAGCCTCCTCTGCATCACCAGGGGAGTCGGCTTCGACCAGGTAGGCCTGATCATCATCATCAAACATAATGCGCCCGGAAATGAGATAAAGTCGGCTCAAATCTGGCGTTGCTGCGCTCGTGCTTCGTTCGTTCAGATTCATTTTTTCTCCGTCTGTTGCTCGTAAAAAGAATGACGCCGGTTTAAAAGGCGTCGCCAGGGTTCGGGCTAAAACGCAGGGTTGCCATCGAGGAAGCTCATTGGCTGGCCAATAGCGGATGCCACCCTGAGAATTTCACCTGGTGTGGCATAACGCAGCATTTCAGAGCGTCCAAATTTCTGATACTCATCTACTGACATCTTTCTCCACTCTGGGTGAGGATCTTTTCCGCACAGTGACCAGTTGCTTTCAGAGGAATCACGACGGAGAACGTACACATCAAGCGAGGCTGTAAGCCCACTTCCATATCCCCGCTGCGCTACAATACGAACCTGAGAACCATCGTCGCGTTGCAACGTCTGGGTTAATTTCGTGATAGGATCCTGAGAATGCATGCCATTTACCTCGTTTTCAAAAGATTTACCGTAAGTAAATGATACCGAATCGAGAATTCTGGCTAATAGGTCAGAAGAAAAAATAATGAATATTTTTGAAGTGTAGGATAATGATTAGAATAAAATGGCCTGAATAAATCGCTAGCGGTTAAATCCGCTTATTTCAGAGAAGCTCTGATTTAGTAGTTAGGGAAAACGATGCGGTGAAAAGTAACTTTTACACCGCAATTCAGAAAAAAGTTTCAATTAGTCACATTACGAATAACCCGGCTTACTTTCGCATGTGCGTTCCCCTGGATGTTAAAGTAAAGCCCCTCAGGCAGACTCGTCGCCCACTTAACTCCTCGCTCAGCCATACGCTTCGGTGTTTCCAGCCAACCACGAGGAATATTGCCCGTAACGTCACCGATAACCCGTGAAATGCATGCTGCTACCCGGATGCCGCCGGGAATATCGCATTCGGATTCAACAATATGCATAACCTCAAATAAAGCACCATGCCGCTGGACATGATCGCCAATGTGCAACTCGATAGGAGAAACCATTTCTGTATCTGACTTCATATCTGTCCACCTTTAATTTAGAAACCGTCTAAATTACCAATATAGTTAATGTACCGGATGTTAATTCAACAAGTTCTGTATCACAACCATCAGTTTTTTTTGTTGGGTCTATATCGGAGAAACAAGTGAATATTGAATACACTCGTTAATACAGACAACCGGAAATGAATGGCACCCTAATTATCTCTGCGGCGTATGCTAAGCCGTTAATATTGTCATTTTATGGTAGAAACAATGCAAAATGAATAAACCGCTTGTCGCTTCAAACCACTTTATCAAAACCGTTAACTTGCATTAAGCCCGATACAGTTCGGCGAGCTCGTCCAGCATGGGGTTACTCTTATATCCCGGTGCGGCCGTAAAAAGGTTTCGGGAAATCGCCAGCCATTCCATGATTTTGTCCGTCGCCAGCCAACGTCTGCCAAGTCGCTCGGCTGCGATGGGAACTTTATGCAGGCCAGCGAAGGGATCTACAACAAGATCTCCCGGCTCTGTCAAAAACTCAATCAGAAACGCTGCAAGCCTGGTAGGAGACGTTGCACCATGCAGCGGAAAACCTAGCTCGCGGGCAATGGAATGGCAAAATCTCGTATCAGCGCAGCTATTGCCGTAAAACAAAGTATTTTTGGGGATCGTTCCTTCTGTTTTATTTCCAAAGGATCCGCTTTTAAGCTGGTACGCCCCATCACCATAAAAGGTCGTGCGATTTTCACCGCCTGCTGCCTGCAATTTAAGATGCTGCTCTGAATGCGGTTGCAGTACACGTAAGTTGTTTGAACGAACCTTACTCGCATCATTGGTAAACCACAGCACAGGCTCATACGATGAGCAGAGCTGCACTCGTTGCTTACATGCCCAGTGCGTTGGCGATGGGGGCTTACTGCGATTCACCCACTGAAGCCTGTCCATGAGCTCAAGCCCCAGCTTGTCACATAATGCCAGTGTCAGACGCTCCAGATACAGAGAACGTGAAGGCCTGCCCCTATTAAAGCTATCTTGAGTGATATTCAATGCCACACTTGCGCCGGGTACAAGCTGTTTCACGATCGGTTCGAGGATACGCAGAAGCCAGTCAATATAAACCTGCTCGCCACGCCCCCCGCCATGCCCGTAGTCTCTTGAATTTCGAAGGAGGTAAGGCGGCGAGGTCAGGCAAAGATGAATTTGCTCTGTGATATTGCTGAAGAAGGCATAGGCGTTTCCAAAAACCGATGCCCCAAGAGAAGTTGAGAAACCGACAACACAGAGCTTTTCCCATGACTCGTGTAGGTTTGTTTTCGTCTTAGAGGAGTATCTCCAGACGCCCCGTTTTTCTGGAACGCGTTCGATGACTCCGGCCTGCCGAAGAGTCTGCTGAAACCAGCGTACTTTGTGTTTGACGCCGCTGGTTCTGGTTTTATCTGACCCAAATTCTTTCAGTTCGTGCAATTCGGCATCCGACATGCCAGTTTCACGCTGCACTTCGCGATAAAGCTCGTCGTTGCTCAACGGCAATTCGGAGGCTGCGTAGATCCGTGCAATTAAATCCGTAGAAATCGTGCTCATCAGCCATCCTTAATGGAGATGCAGTTTAAATATCGGCCTGATGGTTGGAAGGGGGATTACTAAATCAAACCGATCTGTTTATTTATAGGCTTTGTCAGGTCATGCAGCACAGCTGGGCATGCGCAAAGAGACCCAGTCTTCTTTAGCGGAGACACCTTCAAAAGTTGTACTCAATCAGCCCCAAGATTTTGAAACTCAATGTGCTTTTGCTCACACTCCTCCCTGCCCCACGAGCCCTGCCATTCACAGATGTCCCGGTACTTAATTTCCAGCTTATCCATCTGTGAGAGGTTAGCTGTTGCGAAGTCTGGCCATATGTCGTGCCAGCATGCGTTGTACGTGACGCCTGCTGGTGGGCAATACATCATTGCATCAGCATGGATAATTTCAACGCGAGGATCGTTTGCAAACGAGGCCGCAACGAGGTTAATAACGTCCTGTTCTTTTTCAATTACTGTTACATGGGTTACATCTTCTTTTTGAAGAATGGCGTGAAGCACCATCCCCAGACCAAGACCATTAATGAGCACGCGCCCGGTGGCTCGCTCTAAAAAATCCTGGCAGGTTCTGATCTCCATCGGGGTATTGGACATCACCACATCCCAGCCGTTGGACAAACGCCGATATCTACCGGGCGGGATAAACTCGTCTGTATTACCTGTATACTCGGCACGAAGGGCGAGGCTCATCGCCTTATCTGCGGTAATTTCGAATGTGTCCAGTTTCCAGGTTCCGGACGTGCCGTCTTTAACGGGTAAATCAGAAAAGCAGCTCTTCATCAAGGCAACCAAAATTCCAGTAATGTTGTTACGCTGAACCTATCACAAACCTGCTCTTAATACAGTTATCAGGAGTGACAGCGATCTTTGAGGAATCGTTTAAATCACGGGCATCCTGTAGCGGACGCCCGATATTTAATCAAATGTCGCAGGTGTTAAAGGAAGCGTTGCAAAGTTGCAACGTCTTCTGGAGCAACCTCCACGCAGCTCCTGACACTGTAGTGATTTTCGCCGTTGTAGTCGTAAACCCCACCGTCTTCAAAACTCAGCTGTTCAAGCTCGCCATGGCACTCTGAAATGAGTGCCGTCTGGCAAGCATTTTTCTCACAATCGCTGACGAGTAACCGAACATAGCTATTCTCATGGTCGCCGTTTCGGTTCTGGATTTTAACGATAAAGTGTTTTTCAGACATTTGTGCCTCCAGCACAGTTTGAGGTTAATTTAGCGTTGCCCCGGCTCACCGGGGCAAGAATAAATCAACCCTTAATGAAACTGTGCCCCCAGGTGTTAGGCTTAAATGCCTGCTCTTTGATATATGTTTTCATTACCTTGCAGGTTTTTTTCAGGGCTTTGGTATTGGCATCGGTTACTGAGATAAAATGGCGAGAATAACGGTTTTCCCGGTATTGCTTATCAGCGTTTGGGTCAATTGCTTCGCTTTGCAGGAGTCCTTCGTGCCTGCCAATTACTATTACGTAGTTCATTTCACCTGAAACACGATCCGTGAGTAATTGAATGGAAATATCAGTCGCTCGCGTGGCCTGGCTAGCAGAAATTTTTGCATGTAAGAAAGCTCCCTTTCGAAAGTTGGCCGGAGTCAAACCTGTAATATCCTCGGTGCTAAAATTAAGTGAAGATAGAGTTGAAAATAAATCACAGCTAATGACTTCAGTATTATTAGACATAACCCGGCTCCGCTCATATTCATGTTAAGGTAATTATATCAGGTTGATAGCATTACCTAATAACTTGGTGGCAAAAAGTTGTGGTTTTTGATTAACTAAAATTGATGTTCTCAATACTGCTCAAGAATTCTTTCTTTACACCCGGAGTAAAAGGTATACGTTCAATGTATTTATAAAGCGTCGCAAAGGTTTTGGTTTCAATGTTTCGTGAAATAACATCATCAATCGGGTCTTCGAACATATTAATAAAAACATCAATATGCTGCTCTCCGCTTTCTGAAGCTAAAGAGAGAATACAGACCACTTCAATGTAGCGGTTATCCTGCTCTGCAATGAACAACCAGTGCCCTTCGTTAAAGGCTGGTGCAGCACTGAAGCGTTTTACAACAATTTCTGAAAGAGCATATCCTGCCTGATCCAACAGATTAATAAAGTTGAGTTGAGTTGAAACCACGTCTAACGCTTTCATAAAACCTCCTTTTCATCTGTACTTATTATACTGTTACCCATCCCCCCAGCTAATAACCTCCCAGCAAACTTTCAAAAAAAATACCACCTTTAATTAGAATTGAACACATCCTTTTTAAATAACAAAAAGGATTATGAAACCCACAATGTTTGTGATGTGCCACCAAGGAAAAGTAACTTTTATGTGCTCATAAATCTTATTTCGTATTCACTTTCCTTTGTCTTTCGGTCGTAGATTATCAGGGGAAGCATAAGAAGAATATGTGAGGTTTAAGCAAATGCGGTGATCGGGCATTATAATTTGGTGAGGCTATTATAAGTGGATAAAGATAGTCGTAGGTATAGGATCAGGTTAAATTGCATTTTCCCGGTTGCCTTCCCTGGCCTACCGGTTTCAGCTCAGATACTAAGACCAGCGGTAATACTTAAAATATTCCTCATTTGCAG
Source organism: Enterobacter cloacae complex sp. IR53030 (assembly GCF_049238365.1). Taxonomy (NCBI): domain Bacteria; kingdom Pseudomonadati; phylum Pseudomonadota; class Gammaproteobacteria; order Enterobacterales; family Enterobacteriaceae; genus Enterobacter; species Enterobacter cloacae complex sp. IR53030. The sequence goes on along the minus strand of NZ_JBMKHA010000040.1, from coordinate 5,972 downwards.
CTATAAACTCCCTCAAACCGTTCATTAATCCCTTCTCAAACGCTGTCACGATAAACCGGTAACCGTCCAGTGTTTCAATGTAGTAAATACCGCCTGGTGTAATTCCAACATGCAACACCTCGGCTGTCATCATAAACTGGCCTTCCGGAAAATCATGCGAAAGGTAAATGAAACCAGTAGTGGCCGATGCGGGTGTGGCATTCACTAAGACCCCGTTAAACTGCTGCCCGTGCCTCGCCGGTACAAGCTCACTTCCCCTGGTTGACTTATCAAGCAGCCTCTTAACATCTTTTTCTTCTTTTAACGAGGTATAGACCCGCACATCACTGTCATCACCTGGGCGAGAGCCGGTGCCAACATGAGCAAGACGACGGTAAGCACTGCGCATATTAACGTGGCAGGATGCCCCTGCTCTACCCTGAAGCCTTACGCCAAAGTCTTCGCAAAGTAACAAAATCTGACGTAGCTGGTTTTCATGCACGGACGCTGAGAGTGAAAGATTGAAACAGGAAAAGGTCAGTTCTAAAACCTTTTCGCGTTTGTCATTGAAATGAGCTTCCAGCCTGATGACTGGCTTTTCCGACATTGCAAAAGCTTTGTCCGTTACTCTGTACCGGCATTCATCTCCGAAACATTCTTTAACAACGCTGGCTATGACCGTGTCGTGTTCTCCATCTTCCGGAGCTGGCACAAAGATTTCAAATTGTGCCGGTGTATCCGGCTCAAGCAGAACGGGATAGAGACGCGGAGAATTAAGCAAAGCGCATTCAGAATTAATGAGCTTAACCCAGGCGCTTTTGTCGTCCGGATCCTTAAGCTGCTGTCCAAGGTTATCGCAAAAGTCAACTATCTGACGGGTATGCTCATCCGTGACTGCACAGATCAGGTTAAGACCATGCGTGGCCATACGCAGTTCCCGGGTTCGGGACTGGGAATTGATCGACCAGGGGTTAAGTGAAAGCGAAATAGGGCTTATGGAAGGGACGACCGTCTCATTCTGCAAATCTGTAAGCTGGCAGTTCGCAGTAGGCTTCGGGGAAAGGGTACTAAATATGTAACTTGCCTGTTGTTTAGTACTGGCCTGGATATAAAACATCGCGTCCATGCTTGTATCCCGGGATGAAATTGAAAATAGCTTCATTTTTAACCTTAATGGATGAGCGATTTATAGTCATGTGCAGACAAATGAACATTATGTGCGCCATCATTCCATTCAAAGAATAATCGATACTTAGAGTTTACTCGAATGGAGGAATAACGGTTTGACGTCATTCTTAAGCGTTCATAACGCAAGCTGTTGGATAATAACTCCCGCTCACTCTGGACATTATCCAGCGTTTCAAGTCGACACAGAATTGCGTTAATAATTTCAGAAGGAATACCTGCCGTTGTTTTTCCATTACGGAAGAACTTTTCAAGCCGTCTGTCTTTAAATGAATGGATCATAGTTCCTCCGTAATAATTGACCTTAAAATTAAATTAAAAGGGCTTTGAATTAATGAATACCTAAAATGCGGGCGGCAACTGCCAGCTGCTTATCACTTAACTGACGCTGGTGGGTTAAAGAAGACTTAAGGCTTTCCAGAAAATTATTACTACTGGATTGTTGGGTGATTGCATCAACCATTTTTTGATGAGACCTGCACCATGCTGTGAACGCAGAACTGTGGGCGCTTTCAGTCCTTAAACGCTCGTCTTGCAGGGATGCTGACACTTTGCGGGCAGCTTGCGCATTAATGCGGTACAGCGCATTCAGCGTGTAAGCAGTACGGGTCGTTTCGAGGCTGTAACCCGTGGCTTTACAAGCCATACAGCGACTTCTATAAAAATGCTTACGCTCTCCCCGCCCATTGCATTTATCGCAAACAATACGAAAAGTATATTCCGCAGTACCTTTTACAGAATCAACACAGCGGATTTTTGCGCTGGAGATTTCAATTCCACTGCGATCATAATATTTGGTCATAATGTGATTCCTCCGGTTAGTTCTGGAGTAATCATGACAGAATGAATCTACTGGCTAATAACCTGAGAGTAAATATTTTAAAAAAACATTGAGAGAGGGTCTGCAAATTTATACACGAAGGATTCAAATATAATTTGTTTAAAAAATTAAGAGCATTCTGAAGTAAAATTGCATCAAAAAGCATTCATGGATAAATCATGTACTGGTGCCAGCGATTTAAACGAGGACATTGTTCCGGTGTAATTACACAGTTTAGCATCATAGATTATAACCAAAAGGAAGGAGTCCTTCCCGTCTCGGGAATATTACTTTCCCGTTTGCAGTTTAAGAGACACTTAATGAGAAAGTAATAATTAAGTCATGCTCAACTCTACATTTTACATTGAGGATGGCGTAACAGGGTACGGCATACTACCGTACCCTTGTGTAGGGTTTATGTTTGAGGGAATTCTATAGCAAATGTGGCCGTGCCAGATTGACCACTTACAGCGGGAGTAACGGGATATGTGCGCTCTTCACCATTACCAAGATCCAGTGACAGCGATTTAGTTTCACCAGGCTGGACCGTAACTCCGGCAACCGTAACGCCGAACTGGGCGTTTTTCTGAACAGTCAGGGTTCCGTTTAACTGTCCGGTAATGATAGAACCGTCCTGACGACGCAACACACTGGTTCGGATGATGGCCAGCGGCGTGTTGTCCGTTGCTTTCAGTGCTACGGCTGTGGCCAGCGTCTTGAGATTATCCAGCATAATCAGGTTAGCTGGCTGGTAGGTAAAATTAAGCGTTTTAGTGGTCCGGTTACCTGATTCGTCAATAGCCAGAGCCTCCAGATGATACATCTGTCCCGATTCGTCAGTATTGGGGAAGATTCTGGGGTATTCAGGAATAAAGACATCCTTGGATAGCGGCGTGAATGCAAGGGTGACCTTTTCAGAGTTAGGTCCACCAGCGAGCTGAAGCGATATCAGGGAAGCATCCCCAGAGGCATCAGTAACGCTTATGCGTAGGTTCTCAAGCCCTTTAACCAGTTTTCCTTCTGCGTCTGCGCCATTAAAGCTGAACGCAATAACCGGAAGCGTTGAGTCAATTTTCAGCGGTGCATTAAGCGTTTTGGTTCCTGTGTTTCCAACAAGATCCGTGGCAGACACGCTAACAACCGTATAATCCCCGTCCGGTAGACCAGCGTATGAGAAAGTGGCGTTTTTGGTTTTATAATCGCTTTCACTGACAGTCACAGGCTTCAGGGTGAAAGTTTCCCCCCGGGCATTTTTAAGGGTGGCTTCGAAAACTTTGGTATCCCAGTAGCTGATGTTCCAGGCGTTGACGCGATCATTATCGGTGGCCGTCATAGTGATTGTCTTGGAGGCCTTGTTTACCTGAGCGACATTAACCACCGGTGGGTTGTTATCCCAGATAACCGTAAAATTACCAGCAAGCGCATCGAATATGCTGTCACCATCTTTTCCCGAGTAAAGATGCAGATACTCAAATCCTTTGTCACTGGTGTAGTTGAAGTTAACCGTCATCTCGCATAAACTTTGTCCGACAGGAATAGTGCAGAACCAGGCTGCATTTTTTACCGTTCTGAACTTTTGCACGTATGGTCGGGGTTCTGCGGTTACCTTTATGCGGCTAATGGTGGCGGTTTTAACGCTGATTGAGGCCTGAGTTAACCACTCACTGGTATCACTCCGGTACATCTCTTTAGCCACTATCTTCGGGGCTATTTCCATCGCCGGGGCTGGAGTGAAGTTGAGGGAGTTATGATGAATTCGTCTTACTCCTCCCGCCAGAGTCTGAAATTCATGATAAGTATCCCCCACATTTGGATATATGTATTTGAAAGTATAGATATTATAAGTGCTATCGGACGTCTGGAAATTCGAGTCCGCCCAGCCATATTTGGAACCGTTAACAGCAGTAAAGTCACTTTTCTTCCTTAATACCCGTACGGAAATAGGGTTCTGGAAGACGGTCATGCCAGACTGATAGGAGACCCATGATCCGGTAGTGGCGTCCTGCACCTGGATGATATCGTCAGGCTTAACCCGATCAATTACGCTTCGGCGGCTTAGTTCGCTCCTGTTTCCCGCTTTGTCATAAAGGTAGATCCCCACTTTATATTCAGAGCGGTTTTCCGGTGCCAGGGCATTGCTGCTTGCGTCGGCGACTTGAACGGTTACGCTACCTTCCACTGTATTAATTTCCGCTGGCTTTTTACGCTCCACTCCAGCGGCATCGGTTATGAAATATTCAGCATTAGCAAGCCCGGAACCTTTATCACTCAGTCCATTAAAGACCAGTGCCTGGACGCTGGCGTACTGCATACCGGCTGGTACTGAAGTGAAGATCGCTTCGCTGCCAAAGTTCCACCCATTTCTCGTATAACTTATGGTACCCGTTGCCGGAGGCGTTCGGTCAATTGCAAGCGGGTAATCCTGCCGGGAGACCTCCTTCCCTTGCAAGTCGGTAATCACCTCTCTGAGGGTGAAGCTATCTTCTCCCATCGCTGGTACGGTCAGAGTCTTGCCGTAATAATCAAAGCCTGTCGAAGATGTGGTACGGTCATCAACGGTAACCAGGCTGCTTTTCGTGCTCCAGATGAGGCTCCCGTCACTTTTCAGCAGACTGAGCGTAATATAACGGTCCAGACCGGAAATAACGGCAACGTCAAAGCTCGTTACCGGATTAATCCATACGGATGCAGGCGATACGGTCTTTTTAACGTTCAGGGTATCTTTAAAGCTGAATTCTGCGATTTCAGCGGAAGCTCCTGCGCTGAAACCTGCAAATGCAATAAGCAGGGCTAGTTTGATTTTCATGGGTTGTCTCCTGATCAGGTTCCCCATGATACTTTTTCAGTGTTCGTGATCTTTTCGGGAAAATAGCTATTTTTGATGTTTTTCTTTTCTGCCCGGCGGGACTTTTTTTGTTTACGTGAATGCAACAAAACCAGAAAAGTTACTTTTTGATAGGGTAAAATTAGGTTTCCCTAATTTCCAGAAGCAAGCGAAAGCAGAACTAGCTTAATAGCCATTAAGAACGCCATACCTATTGATAAATAACGCTCCTTACATTTAATGATTTGAGCATTTAAAAATGAATTAGCGAAAGAATTTTGGTTTGCTTTTTATTGCATGAGTAAAACAGTATTAATAATCCGGAGCCATTAGAACGTACTCTAAAGACTCCGGTATACAGATATCTTGCCAGTAAAAATGGCCTTACTCCTCATCATCCCCCAGCGCTTTTTTGATGGCGCGGCGGCGGGCTGCATCACCTACACGATATCCGACTGAATATACGTCATTCAACCGGCGCAGAATAAGATTTATTTCCTCATCCTGAATGTAGGCAGGTAAACACAGAACCACGTCGCCATCTTCATCATAGACTCGAACAACTTCCTTCTGCCCATCTCGCTCGCGAATAATCTGGACATGCTGAACCCTGGTGTATTCTGGGTTTACGCTCATTTTAAGTATCTCTCTGTAATTGTTGTTACCAGTTAGCTATAAGCCGGATAATTCTGGTATTCAGTGTTCTGCACAGCAATCGCCTGCTCGTGGATCATTGACACTGCCAGGCGGGCTTTAACTCGCTTGCTGGTGAGAAAACGCTTCACTTCTTTAAGTTCGCTGCCAGCCGACAGCATATTGAAGACATGCTGTTTGAGACTGTTGTTATTTTTGGCCACTTGTTTCTCCATCATCTTTGTACATGGTTATTTCAGGCTGGCCTGCCAGATCACACACGTTATCCATATGCTTTTGGACCCAGTCTGTTAGACCCAGACCTTCGGCCTTTGCCTGATTGACGTAACGCAGTTTACGTTCAGGGGTAACCCGCATCTGTAGTTGTGCCGTCGCTGGAACCGCCTCTTTCAGGGCGTTAAGGCCCCTCTGATCACGGGCCTGAATTGATGGTTTACCGCTAAATAGCTGCGCCTAATACCGCTACACTTTTGCCTGACCATGTTTTCCTCCGGGGAATGGGCTGGCGGT
>NZ_JBMKHA010000039.1:0-21926 GCF_049238365.1 Enterobacter cloacae complex sp. IR53030 | reverse complement strand
CCAGATCCGCGAAATTTTAATCAGCGAGTCAGCTTGGGAAGAAATGACCTGCTTATTCGCACCTTCCTTAGCGATAAGCCGCCTGACCTATGCACTTATCTCTCTGCTTTGGGCTGCTTCAGCGCTTCTGCTGTTGACCTACAACTATAACTTCCTGAATGGTGTGGAGTCGGGCCATTCACTCTCCTTTATCCTGTCCGTGCTGATCTCGTTTGCCATCTGCTTGCTTTACATGTCGCGGATTTACCAGCGTAGCGAGTGGCTGAAGCGGGGATGGCAGGGCAGAGCGTTGACCGATCCGCTGACCGGTTTGCCCAATATCCGTGCGCTGGAGGAGTATCTTGAGATTCACCAGGATGCCAAAGTGTGCATTCTGCGCATGGATAACCTGGAATTTTTGAGCCGCCATTACGGGATCCTGATGCGGGTCCACTGCAAACGCACGATCGCCTCGTCGCTGCAACCCCTTCTGCAAAAGGACGAGATGCTCTTCCAGTTGCCCGGAAGCGAGCTGGTGGTGGTCTTGCTGGGGCCGGAAATTGCTGAGCGTCTCCAGCATATGGTTGATCGGTTGAACAGCCGGAAAATTTTCTGGAACAACACCGGGCTGGATATTGAGTTTGGTGCCTCCTGGGGGATGGTCGAAAACGGTGAAAAATTGCATCACACGCTGGGGCAATTAAGCTGGCTGGCTGAGCAATCTTGTGCAGGACAGAACGTACTTGCGCTGACGAATAGCCTGGAGGCTGCATCAGGACAAACAACAGAGCGCGTCCTGATGTTAGCGCGGATTAAGCATGCCCTGGAGGCGGGTCAGTTCCATTTATACGCGCAACCGATCCAGAAGGCAGACGGTAGCGGTTACTACGAAATTCTAACGCGTATGGAGAGCGAGGGCGAAATCATCACCCCTGAGCGCTTTATTCCGCTGATTGCCCAGTTCAACCTTAGCCACCGGTTTGATATGTGCGTTATGGAAAAATTACTGCTGTGGCTGCGCGATCATCCAGCGACGCAGCCTGGGGCCCGTTTCTCCGTCAATCTGATGCCGCTCACGCTGATGCAAAAAGAGGTGGCGACCGAGATTTGTGCGCTGTTTGAACGATACGGCGTTGCCCCTCAAACCGTGGTCATTGAGATCACCGAAGAGCAGGCTTTCTCCAATTCAGGTTGCAGCATCAATAATATTCAGCAACTGCGGGATTGTGGATTCCGGATTGCTATTGATGATTTTGGTACAGGCTACGCTAACTACGAGCGTCTCAGACGTCTGCAGGCGGATATCATCAAAATTGACGGCTGCTTTGTTAAAGACATTTGTACTGATGACATGGATGCGATGATCGTCCAGTCGATGTGTAATCTGGCGAAGACGAAATCGCTATGTGTGGTGGCGGAGTATGTCGAAACACCCGCACAGCGGGAGATGTTGCTTCGCTTCGGCGTGGATTACCTGCAGGGCTACCTGATAGGTAAACCCAAACCGCTGGAAGAAATTCGGGCATAAAAAAACCGGGAGCTTGCTCCCGGTTTTTTGTTTTGCAGTAAACGTTACAGGACCAGCGCTGCGATGGACGCGGACAGAACGCTCACCAGAGTGGAGCCATACACCAGTTTCAGGCCAAAGCGTGAAACCACGTTACCCTGTTCTTCGTTCAGGCCTTTAATCGCCCCGGCGATAATACCGATGGACGAGAAGTTCGCGAAGGAGACCAGGAACACGGACAGGATGCCTTCCGCGCGCGGAGAAAGCGTGCTGGCAATTTTCTGCAGATCCATCATCGCAACGAATTCGTTAGAAACCAGTTTGGTTGCCATGATACTGCCCACCTGCAGCGCTTCGTGAGCCGGAACACCCATCACCCAGGCAACAGGATAGAAGATGTAGCCCAGAATACCCTGGAAGGAGATACCCAGCACCGCGGCGAACAGGGCGTTCAGCGCAGAGATCAGCGCAATGAAGCCGATCAGCATGGCGGCAACGATAACCGCCACTTTGAAACCGGCCAGAATGTACTCGCCCAGCATTTCGAAGAAGCTCTGGCCTTCGTGCAGGTTGGACATCTGGATGTTCTCTTCGCTGGCGTCAACGCGGTATGGGTTGATCAGCGACAGCACGATAAAGGTGCTGAACATGTTCAGAACCAGCGCAGCGACAACATATTTTGGCTCCAGCATGGTCATATACGCGCCCACGATAGACATGGAAACGGTAGACATTGCGGTTGCCGCCATGGTGTACATGCGGTTACGCGACATTTTGCCGAGAATATCTTTATACGCGATGAAGTTCTCAGACTGACCGAGGATCAGGGAACTGACGGCGTTGAAAGACTCCAGCTTGCCCATGCCGTTGACTTTGGATAACAGGAAACCAATTCCACGAATCACGAACGGCAGAACACGGATGTGCTGCAGAATACCGATGAGCGCGGAGATGAAGACGATTGGGCACAGCACCTTCAGGAAGAAGAATGCCAGACCTTCGTCGTTCATTTTACCGAAGACAAAGTTGGTCCCTTCGTTGGCGAATCCGAGCAGTTTTTCGAACATTTCGGAGAAGCCTTTTACGAAGCCGAGACCTACGTTGGAGTTCAGGAAGAACCACGCAAGTAAAACTTCAATGACCAGCAGCTGGACAACATAACGAATACGAATTTTTTTGCGGTCTGTGCTGACCAGCAATGCGAGTGCAGTAACGACAACAAGTGCCAGGACAAAATGAAGGACGCGGTCCATATTTGCTCCAAATATGAGGCAGGTTTAATTTTCGTGCACATTCTATGCAACAAGCGAAAAGAAAACGAGATCAAGGACACACTATAGTTACATCCTGTGACGAGTCTCAAAAATAGTGATCCACAATACATTTTCGTTATGTTAGGTAAATGAGTGAAAAGTTAAGTTTGTGTGCTACGCTTCACAAATGACTGCGCATTTTCACATTCTGTGAAGTCGCACCACCTGCCCATCTATCGTTCTTAGCTATCAGAGAAATCATGTTAAACCACTTAAGTGATCTTGATAATCATTCTCATTTTGATAGCATTAAACATAGCAAAGGCTATATTTCCAGAGGCAGATAATGACTAACAGTCGCGTAGAGGGTAGCAGTGGCAGAGCGGCGCGCAAGCTGCGGTTCGCATTAATGGGACCTGCGTTCATTGCTGCCATCGGCTATATCGATCCGGGTAATTTTGCGACCAATATTCAGGCCGGGGCCAGCTTCGGCTATAAGTTGCTTTGGGTGGTCGTCTGGGCGAACCTGATGGCGATGCTGATTCAAATGCTCTCAGCAAAACTGGGGATTGCTACGGGCAAAAACCTGGCAGAACAGATCCGCGACCACTACCCACGTCCGGCCGTCTGGCTCTACTGGGTGCAGGCTGAAATCATCGCCATGGCAACCGATCTCGCTGAATTTATCGGTGCGGCGATCGGCTTTAAGCTGATTCTGGGCGTATCGCTATTGCAAGGGGCGGTCCTGACCGGGATTGCCACTTTCCTGATCCTGATGTTACAGCGTCGGGGGCAAAAGCCGCTTGAAAAGGTGATTGGTGGTCTGCTGCTGTTTGTCGCGGCGGCCTATATTGTCGAGCTGATATTCTCCCAGCCAAACCTGGTACAGCTTGGTAAAGGCATGGTGATCCCCAGCCTGCCAACGTCGGAAGCCGTCTTCCTGGCTGCCGGGGTGCTTGGGGCGACCATTATGCCACACGTCATTTATCTGCACTCTTCGCTGACCCAGCATCTTCACGGTGGGACGCGTAAAGAACGTTATTCGGCAACCAAATGGGATGTGGCGATTGCCATGACCATCGCGGGTTTTGTGAACCTGGCGATGATGGCCACCGCAGCTGCCGCTTTTCACTTTAACGGTCATACCGGTATTGCCGATCTCGACCAGGCGTATCTCACGCTGGAGCCGTTACTGAGCCATGCTGCTGCCACGATTTTTGGTTTGAGCCTGGTGGCTGCCGGTCTCTCTTCCACGGTGGTGGGCACGCTGGCAGGGCAAGTGGTGATGCAGGGATTTGTGCGCTTCCATATTCCCCTGTGGGTTCGTCGTTCCGTCACCATGCTGCCGTCGTTTGTTGTGATTCTGATGGGGCTTGATCCCACGCGAATTCTGGTGATGAGTCAGGTGCTGCTGAGTTTTGGTATCGCACTGGCGCTGGTTCCTCTGCTGATTTTTACCAGCAATCCAGCCCTGATGGGCGATCTGGTTAACTCGACGCTGGTGAAACGGACAGGATGGGCAATTGTAGTAGTGGTTGTGGCGCTAAATTTATGGCTGTTGATTGGCACAGCGCTGGGGTTATAAAAGAGAAAGGAGCCGAAAGGCTCCTTTTTTACATTTTACATTAATGACGACCGTGGCCGTGACCACCGTGTCCTTTTGGGCCGTGACCCCAGCCACCGCGGCGGTCGTCACGATCGTTCCAGCCTTCGCGGTAGCCGCGTTCATAGGCATTGTTTTTGTACCAGCCGCGATGCAGGCCATTATCGTGCCTGCGCCAGCGGTCACCGCGCCATTCATAATGACGGTTCCAGTAGTCACGGTCGCGCCAGTAGCCACCGTCCCAGTATCTGCCGTAGTCGTCACGATCGCCAATTTGTAATTTTACTGATGGCAACAGGGTGATTTCGCCAGCAGTGGCGATGAGCGGGGCGGAAGCCAGTAATACCGCTGCAAGAATCAGTGACCTGAACATACTCTTTCTCCTTCACGATCGGGGCCTTTGTGGGGCCTGTTAACGCAATATTACGAGTTGGTAAAGCCTCGTTTCATCGCCTCAACTCCGAATTCCAGGTTCAGAGCACTTTTTGCTAAAAGTGGTTTTATTTTGAGCTGCTCAGTATTTCTTCAATAAGGTTCAGCTCTTCCGCGGAGAAATGGCGGTTTTCCAGCATGCCAACGGCGTCATCAATTTGAGCCGCTTGACTTGCCCCAATCAGCACCGACGTCACGTCGTCATGGCGCAACACCCAGGCCAGCGCCATCTGCGATAGCTTCTGGCCGCGGCCTTCCGCCAGGACATTGAGCTTACGCACTTTTTCCAGCTTCTCTTCGGTGATCTGATCCGGGTTGAGGAACTGACTGCCACTTGCCGCACGGGAGTCTGCGGGAATACCGTTCAGATATCGGTTGGTGAGCTGTCCTCCCGCCAGCGGCGAGAAGGGAATACAGCCGACGCCTTTTTCCTGCAGCACGGCCAGTAAACCCCCTTCCGGTCCTCGTTCAAACATGGAGTATTTCGGCTGGTGGATCAGGCAGGGCGTGCCAAGGTCATTCAGGATATCAATCGCTTTTCGCGCCAGCTCTGCAGGATAGTTGGATAACCCGACATACAGCGCTTTTCCCTGGCACACCAGATGGTCAAGCGCTTTCATGGTTTCAGTCAGCGGGGTTTCCGGGTCAGGACGGTGATGATAGAAGATATCGACATACTCCAGCCCCATGCGTTTCAGGCTTTGATCCAGGCTTGCCAGCAGATATTTGCGCGATCCCCAGTCGCCGTAGGGGCCCTCCCACATGGTATATCCCGCTTTCGTCGAGATAATCAGCTCGTCGCGCCAGGGCAGAAAATCCTCCTGCAAAATACGCCCAAAATTACGCTCGGCCGACCCCGGTGGAGGACCATAGTTATTGGCAAGGTCGAAATGCGTAATACCCAGGTCGAAGGCGCGCTGTAAAAGTTGACGGCTGTTTTCGAGACGCGTGGCGTCCCCAAAGTTATGCCACAGACCCAGCGATATGACGGGCAACCTGAGCCCGCTTTGACCGCAGCGACGATACTGCATTGTCTGGTAACGATTTTTATCCGGCTGATAACCCATTTTATGACCTCGTGCGCAGATGAGAAAAATCAGTGTATGCGTTTACATTAACGTGAAAAAAAGCAGCATAGCGCAGCCTTTTTTGTAAAGCATTCTTTCCATACCCTTCTTACCGCTGATTCTGGACAGCCATCACGCTTCTCTAATACTCAAAGTGAGGTCAACATTAGAAGGATACCTGTTCATGCGTACCCCATACTGCGTCGCCGATTACCTGCTGGACCGTCTTACTGATTGTGGAGCCGATCATCTGTTTGGCGTGCCGGGCGACTATAACCTGCAGTTTCTCGACCATGTAATAGATAGCCCCGACATCTGTTGGGTGGGCTGTGCCAACGAATTAAACGCATCGTATGCTGCTGACGGATATGCCCGCTGTAAGGGCTTCGCCGCGCTGCTCACTACATTCGGTGTAGGCGAGTTAAGTGCCATGAATGGCATCGCGGGAAGCTATGCCGAGCACGTTCCGGTATTGCATATTGTCGGGGCGCCGGGGACGGCGTCACAGCAACGAGGGGAACTGCTGCACCATACGCTGGGTGATGGGGAGTTCCGCCATTTTTATCATATGAGCGAGCCGATTACCGTCGCTCAGGCGATCCTGACCGAACAAAACGCCTGCTATGAAATCGACCGGGTTCTGACCACCATGCTCCGGGAGCGTCGTCCCGGCTATTTGATGTTACCTGCCGACGTGGCAAAAAAAGCCGCCACGCCTCCTGTAAACGCTCTCACACTTCACCATGCCCATGCCGACAGTGCCTGCCTGAAAGCGTTTCGGGATGCTGCGGAAAATAAACTGGCAACCAGCAAGCGCACCGCGCTGTTAGCTGATTTCCTTGTTCTGCGCCATGGACACAAGCATGCGCTACAGAAGTGGGTGAAGGACGTGCCGATGGCGCACGCCACGATGCTAATGGGTAAAGGGATATTCGACGAACGTCATGCCGGTTTTTACGGCACATACAGCGGCTCGGCAAGCGCCGGCCCGGTAAAAGAGGCGATTGAAGGGGCGGATACGGTACTGTGCATCGGCACCCGTTTTACCGATACCCTCACCGCCGGTTTCACCCATCAGCTAACCCCGGCCCAAACGATAGAAGTTCAGCCTCACGCTGCCCGCGTCGGTGACGTCTGGTTTACCGGCATCCCGATGCTTCAGGCAATCGAAACGCTGGTGGAACTGTGCAAACAGCATGTGCATGATAAACCTGCGCCAGCTTCCCATCGCGCAATGAGCTTCCCTCAGCCGCAGGGCGCGCTGACCCAGGAGAATTTCTGGAAAACGTTGCAAACGTTTATTCGCCCAGGAGACATCATCCTTGCCGATCAGGGAACGTCGGCCTTCGGCGCCATTGACCTGCGCCTTCCGGCTGACGTGAATTTTATCGTCCAGCCGCTGTGGGGGTCGATCGGCTACACGCTGGCCGCAGCGTTTGGCGCACAAACGGCTTGCCCGAACCGGCGTGTGATAGTGCTGACGGGGGATGGCGCGGCGCAGCTGACTATTCAGGAGCTCGGGTCGATGTTGCGTGATAAACAACGTCCGATCATTCTGGTGCTGAACAACGAAGGGTACACGGTCGAAAGGGCCATCCATGGACCGGAGCAACGGTATAACGATATTGCGCTCTGGAACTGGACGCACCTTCCACAGGCGCTGAGTCTCGCGCCTCAGGCCGAGTGCTGGCAGGTGAGTGAGGCAGGTGAGCTGGTGGATGTGCTGGAAAAAGTGGCGCACCACGAGCGGCTTTCGCTGATCGAGGTCATGCTGCCGAAATCCGACATACCGCCGCTGCTGAGCGCGCTCACCAAAGCGCTGGAAGCGCGCAACAGCGCCTGATTACTTATCGTTTCGCCAGGCCATCATCATCGGTTTGCCCGCCAGCAGGAGCCAGGCGGGCAACATCACGATGCAGAGCAGCGGGAACAGCGTCGAATCCGGCACCACAACCGCCGCCATAAACAGGCTCAGCCATGCGTCACGCGTCACCACCAGAACCAGACCCAGAATCGAGCAGGAGACGGTAATTGCCGCCGGAACCGCATCCACATGTTCATGCAACATCAGCCCCAGCGCCACGCCGACAAACACCGCAGGGAAAATGCGTCCACCGCGGAAACCGCACGCAGCCGCGACGACCAGCGCCGCCAGTTTGATGACGGCAAACAGCAGATAGTCGGAAACGCTAAATACCTGACTGAATGCCAGCTGCTGCATCTCGTCCAGGCCTTTAAACAGCGTCACCGTCCCGCCGATGGTGCCTAAAATACCGAGGATCAATCCCCCTGTGCCCAGAATCAACACCGGATGCTTGAGTTTATGCACCAGCCGGTGCAGGCGCGGCAGACACCATACCGCGACCATCCCCAGCGCGATGGCAATTGCAACGACGATGGCACCGCTGAAAATATCCGCTATTCGCATCTCTCCGTAGTGGGGCAGAGAGAGGGAGAAGTGGGGATGGAAAAACAGACTGGTTGTTAGCGCGCCCGCCGCCGCGGCCATCAGGGGAGCAAACAGTTTGTCCCAGAGCGGGACATCATTATTGCTGGTAAGCGTCTGTGAAAAAATCAGCGCGGCAGCTACCGGCGTGCCGAAAAGCGCCCCGATGGTGCCTGCGGAGGCGAGGATCGTCCAGTCCAGCGCACCCACGCGCGGTAAAATGCGTGAGCCCAGGAACACCGCCAGACCAATATTCACCGCCATAATGGGATGCTCGGGTCCGAGGCTGACGCCGCCCGCCAGGCCCACAATTAACGCGATGATCAACCCCGGCAGCGCAGAGGGCGGAACCGGGGCGCCAATCAGCGGCTCCAGCGCCGGGTCCGGTCCGGCGTGGCCGGGACTGAATCGGATCACCAGGCCTACCGCAATACCGGTTAACGTCAGCATCAAAATGATCCACGCTGAAGAATCAGCGGTGATCCCCAGTTTCGCCGGAAGCGCCGTCCATAGCAGGGCTTGCAGCACCGACGCGACTTTCATCACGACAATGAGTACCAGGCTTGACGCCACGCCAATGATGAGCGCCGGAATTGCCAGCAACAGCATGGTTCTGGCTCGCGGGTGGAGCATGATGATTTCCTTGTACAAAAAGGTATAACGTTACTCTGCACAATCAGCTTTATGGCAATAGTGCAAAAGGTGCTGAAACGGTAAAGTTATTCTGTGACGAAGATCGATAATCCATGGGCATTCACCTTCCAGTCGTTGTTGTTATCACGCCTTGAATTTACAGTGTCCCAAAGATTTATTCTGACTTTAGCGGAGCAGTAGAAGAATGACAAAGTATGCTTTGGTAGGTGATGTGGGCGGCACGAACGCGCGCCTCGCATTATGCGATGTAAGTAGCGGTGAAATTTCCCGGGCGAAAACCTACTCGGGGTTGGATTATCCCAGCCTTGAGGCCGTTGTCCGCGTCTATCTGGATGAACATCAGGTGAGCGTCGAGGATGGCTGCATTGCCATTGCCTGCCCGATAACTGGCGACTGGGTCGCCATGACCAACCATACCTGGGCATTCTCTATTGCAGAGATGAAAAAGAACCTCGGTTTTGCGCATCTGGAAATCATCAATGACTTCACCGCCGTGTCTATGGCGATCCCGATGCTCAAGCCAGAGCATCTGATCCAGTTCGGCGGCGCTGAACCGGTCGAGGGAAAGCCGATTGCGGTTTACGGTGCCGGTACGGGCCTGGGCGTTTCGCATCTGGTGCATGTTGATCGGCGCTGGGTAAGCCTGCCGGGTGAGGGCGGTCATGTAGACTTTGCGCCAAACAGCGAAGAAGAGGGCATTATTCTCGAAGAGTTACGTGCTGAGATCGGTCACGTCTCTGCCGAGCGCGTCCTGTCTGGACCCGGGCTGGTGAACCTGTACCGTGCAATTGTGAAATCGGACGGTCGTCTGCCGGAAAACCTGCAGCCGAAAGACGTCACCGAACGCGCGCTGGCGGACTGCTGCATTGACTGCCGTCGTGCCCTGTCGCTGTTCTGCGTGATCATGGGACGTTTCGGCGGCAACCTGGCGCTTACGCTTGGCACCTTCGGTGGGGTCTATATTGCGGGCGGGATTGTGCCACGCTTCCTCGACTTCTTTAAAGCTTCAGGTTTCCGCGGTGGGTTTGAAGATAAAGGACGCTTCAGAAGCTACGTGCAGGATATTCCTGTTTATCTCATCGTGCATGATAACCCTGGCCTGCTGGGTTCGGGTGCCCATCTGCGTCAGGTTCTCGGGCAAATCCTCTGACACAGAGCCCTCTCCGCCGGGAGAGGGCGTTTTACAGGTGCATCAGCTGACGGAACTCTTTCACCTTGCTGCGGCTCACCGGCACCTGAAAATCCAGATCCTTGAGACGCAAAATATAGGTATTGTTAAACCACGGCTCGATCTCGCGGATCTTATTTAAATTCACGCAGAACGAACGGTGGCAGCGGAAAAAGTGGGCCGACGGCAGCTTGCCGCAGAATTCGGTAATATTCATCGCCATGACAAACGATTCCCGCCGCGTATAGACAAACGTCATCTTCTCATGCGCTTCGGCGTAGTAGATATCATTCACTGGCGTCACGATGATGCGTTCATCCTTGACCAGATTAATGGTGTCGTTTTCCCGTACCGTCGGGCTGGCGGTGACCGGAGCGCTCTGTTGCTGCCATGCGGCCTCCAGCTTTTGCAGCATGCTGACAATCCGCGACTCCTGGTAAGGTTTCAGAATATAGTCAAACGCCTCCAGTTCGAAGGCCTCAACGGCATGCTCTTTCCAGGCGGTAACGAACACAATAAACGGCTTGTGGGCAAACTGATTGATGTTTTGCGCCAGCAAGACGCCGTCCAGCGAAGGAATATTAATATCCAGAAAAATGGCGTCGACCCGGTTATGCTGCAGAAATTTCAGCACGTCCAGCCCATCGTCAAAGATACCCACAATCTCCATCTGACTGTGGGTTTTGATGAGCCAGGTGAGCTCCTGTTGAGCCAGAATTTCATCTTCAACGATAATGACTTTCATATTACTCACCCTGAGGTAACAGTGATGCCGTCGCATGAACAGGGGAGCGTTCATTCGGGACGTAAAAAGCGATTTCAGTGCCGGGTTCAAGACGGTGAATATGCAGCCCATCGCCGTAGAGCAGTTTGACCCTGTGATGCACATTCAGCAGCCCGATTTTATTCCCCGGCATCTCATTAGACTCCACGCGCTCGATGACTTTTGGGTCAATCCCGTGGCCGGTATCGCGCACGGCGATACGCACCCGGTTGCCGCTTTCGGTGATGCTAATGGTGACCACACCTTTGCCTTTACAGGGCTGAATACCGTGAACAATGGCGTTTTCGACCAGCGGCTGGATCAGCAGGCTCGGGATCACGCAGTTGACCTCTTCATCAATATCGTAAATGACCGTCAGTTTGTCGCCAAAGCGCGCCTGCTCGATCGCGATGTAGTCTTTAATCTGATACAGCTCTTTTTTGATGTCGATCTGCTCGTCATCCTTCAACTCAATGTTGTAGCGCAGATAACGCGACAGGTTGAAAATCAGCTGGCGCGCGGTGTCCGGATTCAAACGAATCGAAGAGGAGATGGCGTTTAACGCGTTAAACAGGAAATGGGGATTGATTTTGCTCTGCAGCGCGCGCAGCTCTGCCTTATTTGCCATCTCGCGTAACTGTTCCGCCCGGGAGACCTCAAGCTGCGTGGAGATGATCTGCGACAGACCTATCGCCATCTCCTGCAGCGTTGAGGTGATCTGATGCGCGTGACAGTAATAAATTTTCAGCGTGCCCGTCACCACGCCTTTCTCCCAAAGCGGGATCACCAGCATAGAGTGGATCTCCGGCGTTCGGTGGGCTTCATCATTGTTTTTAATAATGATTTTACCGTAGTTAATCGCTTGTCTGGTGGTCGGGCTTATCGTGTCATCATTGTCGCGGTAGTTGTGCTCGCCAACGCCGACGTAAGCCAGCACGTGGTCAATATTGGTGATAGCGACGGCATCCGCGTGAATGTCGTGGCGAATAATCTCGCAGACTTGACGCAGCGACTCCGCGTTAACGTGGCGGAAAAGCGGCAGCG
This sequence comes from Enterobacter cloacae complex sp. IR53030, assembly GCF_049238365.1. Lineage (NCBI taxonomy): Bacteria > Pseudomonadati > Pseudomonadota > Gammaproteobacteria > Enterobacterales > Enterobacteriaceae > Enterobacter > Enterobacter cloacae complex sp. IR53030. Next base: position 10,010 of record NZ_JBMKHA010000039.1, on the reverse strand, counting down.
TTTTGTTGGCGATATCCAGCGCCAGCTTGGCCTGGCGAGCGGCACTGGCCTCTTTTTCCCCTTCCACACTCTGCACCAGCAGCACGATAAAACCGATGCACACGCTACCCAGAATCATAGGGATACCGATTTTCGAGACGATATCCAGCCCCAGCGCGGTCGTGGGAGCCCAGACGACAACCAGGATCATGGTCAGCGTTTCGCACACCATGCCTGCGAGGATCCCGGCGCGCCAGCGCTGCTTTTTCGGGATTTTACGGCTGATCCAGCCGGATAGTACCCCGGCGATAATGCTGGTGATAAAGCACGGCACCGCCGTGACGCCGCCGATATCAATCAGGTAGCGATGGGTTCCGGCAATCACGCCGGTGATGACACCTACCCACGGACCAAACAAAATTCCGCCAGACATGACGGCGATAATCCGCACGTTAACCAGCGAGCCCTCTACCGGCACGCCGGACCAGGTGCTGAACAGCGCAAAGAGCGAAAAGATAGCGGTGACGGCCAGCAGTTCTTTCGGCGAGTGAGCAGATTTATGCAACAGCTCGCGAAACAGGCGAATGCGAATAAGGAAGAACAGGCAAATCAGCATTAATGCTGCGCGATCAAAAACCGCCAGCAGCATAGTGAATATTTCGTGCACGAGCAGACCTGGGAAAACGGGAAAGAACCATGATAAAAAACCTGGGGCATATTGACCAGCTATCCGTCAGGTTTATCAAATGAGGAAAAACCCTGTTTTAGAAAGGGGATTATCGAATGAGGATTGATACCTCCCGATTCTTTCCTGCTGTCGCATCGTCCGGTAACTGTTTTGATATCATTGTGTTAAACAATAGATAACGGAAAGCCGATATGAGTCCCCCTCCTTCCGCTTTAAGGCGTACCCGTGTTCCGGTTTTCATGGGGTTCTCTTTTTTTTCATTTCCCTCTCGACAGCGTGATTTTTTTCAGGTTATTTTCTAAGCATGTCACATCAGTGGCAGCGTCGCTCGGACGGTCCGGGCGCTAACGTTAATCTGAGGAATCTATGGCTGAATTCAGTCCTGAACGCCGTTTTACGCGTATCGATCGTCTCCCCCCTTATGTTTTCAATATCACCGCTGAACTGAAAATGGCTGCGCGTCGGCGCGGCGAAGACATCATTGATTTCAGCATGGGCAACCCTGACGGCCCCACGCCACCGCATATCGTTGAGAAGCTCTGCGCGGTTGCCCAGCGTCCGGATACGCACGGCTACTCAACCTCGCGCGGTATTCCCAGATTACGCCGCGCGATCTCGCGCTGGTATCAGGATCGTTATCAGGTTGATATCGATCCTGAGAGTGAAGCCATTGTGACCATCGGCTCGAAAGAGGGGCTGGCGCACCTGATGCTGGCCACGCTGGATCACGGTGATACGGTACTGGTTCCCAATCCGAGTTACCCAATCCATATTTACGGCGCGGTGATAGCCGGGGCGCAGGTACGTTCTGTACCGCTGGTGGAAGGCGTCGATTTCTTCAACGAGCTGGAGCGCGCAATTCGCGAAAGCTATCCGAAACCCAAGATGATGATCCTGGGTTTCCCGTCCAACCCGACGGCGCAGTGCGTGGAGCTCGATTTCTTTGAGAAGGTTGTGGCCCTGGCTAAGCGCTATGACGTGCTGGTGGTACATGATTTGGCGTATGCGGATATCGTCTATGATGGCTGGAAAGCGCCTTCAATCATGCAGGTGCCGGGGGCGCGTGACGTGGCGGTAGAATTCTTTACCCTGTCGAAAAGCTACAACATGGCGGGCTGGCGTATTGGCTTTATGGTAGGTAACAAAACGCTGGTGAGTGCGCTGGCGCGAATCAAGAGCTATCACGATTACGGCACCTTTACGCCGCTACAGGTTGCCGCTATTGCGGCGCTTGAAGGCGATCAGCAATGCGTTCACGACATTGCAGCCCAGTATAAACGCCGCCGCGACGTGCTGGTAAAAGGGTTACATGAAGCGGGCTGGATGGTGGAAATGCCGAAAGCGTCCATGTACGTCTGGGCGAAAATTCCGGAGCCGTATGCGGCAATGGGATCGCTTGAGTTTGCAAAAAAACTGCTGCAGGACGCTAAGGTGTGTGTTTCACCGGGCATTGGCTTTGGTGATTACGGTGACACCCACGTGCGCTTTGCTTTAATCGAAAATAGCGACCGTATTCGTCAGGCGGTGAGGGGCATCAAGAGTATGTTCCGGGCCGATGGCCTGCTCTCAACAAAGAGCGTCTCCGAACACCCCGCATCATCATGACATAAAAAGACAGGAGCCTATGGCTCCTGTCTTTTTGACTGCATGTTCTTCACTAGATCATCAGGGCAAAGGTTCCGGCCCAGACTAAAACGATCACCGAAATGCCCATAAAGAAATATTTCACGTTTCATCGCTCCGCGTATCTTGTGGTACGCATTTAAAAACAGAGTCCAACTGAGTATAGAGAACTGAAATCCGGCCAAAACGGAAATGAGAATTTTCCCGCTATGCCGCCGACTCCAGCTCAGAATTCTGTGCTTTCCTGTAGCCAGACGGCGCTAATGTACGCCTAAAAATGAGGGGTGACAAGAGGGGTTTTTTTAAATAATTTCCGACACTTACGGGTGTCGTGGAACGGCGACAGTTTGATTTCGCAAGGCAATAAATTCACTTTGAGCGACGTGACGAAAAACCGTTACGCGGGGTTATTACAGGTGATTGAAAAGGTTAGTTTCTTATCGAAACTAACCGTCACGCGGGACTTAAATATAGAGCGAGGCTTCGCCAAGTGGGCGCGTTTTGAAACGGCGATGCATCCAGAGATATTGCTCTGGCGCGCGCATGATTTCAGTTTCGATGACCTTGTTGATAAACGCTGCGGCTTCGCATTCGTTTTCAGGATAGTTAGCCATTTCAGGAGAGATGTGCAGACGATAGCCTGATTTATCCGCTTTTCTCACCATCGTCACGGTCAGCATGGCGGCGCCTGACAACCGCGAAATCACAAAGGTACCGTTGGTTGTCGCCACGTCTTTAACGGCAAAGAAGGGGGCAAAGCTGCTGCCTTTACGTCCATAATCCTGGTCAGGGGCAAACCAGACGGCTTCACCTTTCTTCAGGGCACCGACCATTCCACGCAGATTATTACGGCTGATCATCGCTTTATTGGAACGCATGCGGCCGCGCGTCTGTACCCACTCCATTACCGGGCTATTGTGCGGTCTGTAGGTCGCCATCATTGGCTGGCAAAGACCCATCACCCGGCCACCCAACTCCAGCGACATAAAGTGAACGCCCACAACCATCACACCGCGGTTTTGCAACTGCGCGCGTTTAAGGTTGTCCAGCCCTTCGACATCAAACCACTTGCGGACGCGTTCATCCGACCAGAACCAGGCCATACCGGTTTCGAGCAGCGCCATACCGATAGATTTAAAGTTTTCAGAGATCAATTTTTCGCGCTCTTCAGCATTGTACTGAGGAAAGCAAAGCTCGATGTTTTTGCGCGCGATGGCTTCGCGACGTTTCAGGAAATAGCGAGAGGCGCTGCCCAGTTTCGACCCCAGCAAACGCAGCACAGGATAGGGAAGTTGCACCAGCAGCCAGAGTACGCCAAGACCAAACCATGTAAACCAGTAACGCGGGTGTAAAAACGCACGTTCAAATTTGGATTGAGACAAGATAGTAAAACCTATGTGAAGCCTGTAAAGGTAGCGCAGCGTGTGCGATACGACGTGCCATTAAGACCGTTCTTCAAGGTGATGGTTTCAGGCTTTACCGAACTTTACGGCGTTGCCTGACCACTGCTGATTTGGGTGGGCGGCGTAATGTAGCACCGTTATACGTTATGTGCTATTACTCGTTTTTGATTAAAAAAGCGGCAGTCAAGGAGGTGGTTGATTTTACAGTTTTTATAGGCAGTCAGTCATGAGAACACCTTCCACCTGAGTCGGGCATGAAGCCTCTTCGAGAGAGGAAGGATTAAAAGCGCTATTTTTTTGTGGCAGATTCCGTATTCATATTTTTTTTTACCTCTTCGTTTAATAAATAAGAATTTTCTTTGTGAAAGTTCTTATTTATTATTCATCCAATGAATGGAGTGCCTGAGTCCATAATTTATTCATCTTTCCTTTTATCGAGTCTAAAGCAGTTCTCTCCTGTGTTTTTGATATAGTGCTGTGATGCAAATCAAAACAATATTGTTTTTTTAGCATCTGACTGGCTGCAACCTCTTTTACGATACAAATATTTGTTTTACAGAAAAAGAGTAGCTTCTTTTTCTGGGTTGGTCTGATAAGTTGCAATAATATCTTAGAGGAAAATTCTTAAGAATTTTCTAATTGCGGATAAATGATCTGTGTATTTGATTTGCGGTCGATCATTGTTCTAATATTGCGCATCAAGAACGATACCGTGAAGTTTGCATCGCAAAACAAAGAGGGATGATCAAATGTCTGACAGTTTTCAGAATGAAGTGCCTAAGGCACGTATTAACCTGAAGCTTGACCTGCATACTGGCGGAGCAAGCAAGAAAATGGAATTACCCTTAAAACTGCTTGTTGCCGGTGATTTCAGTAATGGTCAGGATGCTGCGCCAATATCTGAGCGTGAAAAAGTTAACATCACCAAAAATAATTTCGACAGTGTTCTTTCCGAATATTCCCCAAAAGTTAATCTGAGCGTCAAAAACACCCTGTCAGATGATGGTGGTGAGGACAATATTGAGCTGACTTTCCAGAGCATGAAAGATTTCACGCCAGAGCAGGTGGCTGCCCAGATACCACAGCTGAAGGCGATGCTGGCGATGCGCAACTTACTCCGCGATCTTAAGGCCAACCTGTTGGATAACCAGACTTTCCGAAAAGAGCTGGAAAAAATCGTTCTTGACCAGTCGCTTAACGCTGAATTGCGCAATGAATTATCCGCACTGGTACCCAAAAAAGCTTAACCATCACGATGTTTTAACGGATTAATCAAGGAATGCTCATGTCTGTACAAAATAATATTGCTGGCGGTGAAAGCATGGTGCTGGAACGTCCTGCTGCGGGTGGGGTTTACGCCTCCCTGTTTGAGAAAATCAACTTAAGTCCCGTCTCTGAATTGAGCGCCCTGGATATCTGGCAGGACGCGCAGGCGATGTCGGATGCGACCGCTGATGAACGTCTGACGGCAGGTATGCAGGTCTTCCTGGAATGTCTGACCAAAGCCGGTGCGAAAGTCGAAAAACTGGATAAAAGCCTGATTGATCACCACATTGCTGAACTCGATTACCAGATCAGCCGTCAGCTGGACGCGGTAATGCACCATGAGGAGTTTCAGGCAGTTGAAGGTCTGTGGCGCGGAGTGAAGTCACTGATTGATAAAACAGATTTTCGCCAGAACGTGAAAATTGAGCTGCTGAGTATGTCTAAAGAAGACCTGCGTCAGGACTTTGAAGACAGCCCGGAAATCATCCAGAGTGGCCTGTATAAACACACCTATATTGATGAATATGATACCCCAGGTGGCGAGCCAATTGCGGCACTGATTTCCGCATACGAGTTCGATGCTTCAGCGCAGGATGTCGCGCTGCTGCGCAACATCTCTAAAGTCTCCGCTGCTGCGCACATGCCGTTTATCGGCTCAGCAGGTCCAAAATTCTTCCTTAAAGAGTCCATGGAAGACGTCGCTGCGATAAAAGATATTGGTAACTATTTTGACCGCGCAGAGTACATCAAGTGGAAATCGTTCCGCGATACCGACGACGCTCGCTATATCGGCCTGGTCATGCCGCGCGTACTGGGACGTTTACCGTACGGGCCAGATACCGTTCCCGTTCGCAGCTTCAATTATGTCGAAGAGGTCAAAGGTCCGGATCACGACAAATACCTGTGGACGAATGCCTCGTTTGCCTTTGCGTCCAACATGGTGCGTAGCTTTATCAATAATGGCTGGTGCGTACAGATTCGGGGTCCGCAGGCCGGTGGTGCGGTTCAGGACCTGCCTATCCATCTTTACGATCTCGGTACCGGCAATCAGGTAAAAATCCCGAGCGAGGTCATGATCCCCGAAACCCGCGAATTTGAGTTTGCGAATCTGGGCTTCATTCCTTTGTCCTACTACAAAAACCGCGACTATGCCTGCTTCTTCTCGGCTAACTCAAGCCAGAAACCGGCGCTGTATGACACCGCAGATGCAACGGCTAACAGCCGCATCAACGCGCGTCTGCCGTATATCTTCCTGCTGTCGCGTATCGCCCATTACCTGAAGCTGATTCAGCGCGAAAACATCGGTACCACGAAGGATCGTCGCCTGCTTGAACTGGAGCTGAACACCTGGGTCCGCAGTCTGGTCACTGAAATGACCGATCCGGGCGATGAACTGCAGGCGTCTCACCCGCTGCGTGATGCGAAAGTGGTTGTCGAAGATATTGAAGACAACCCGGGCTTCTTCCGTGTGAAGCTCTACGCGATCCCTCACTTCCAGGTCGAAGGCATGGACGTCAACCTGTCACTGGTTTCCCAGATGCCGAAGGCGAAATCGTAAAACAGGCAGGAAGCTGATGAAAACGGAACAACCGTTATGGGGCAGGGGCATTCTGGTCTCTCCCCAGCATTTTCAGCAACAGGTCGCGTATGCGGCCTGGTCTGCGGAATGTATTGCCCGACTGGGTCTTTCGTGCCCGTGGGGGGTCATTGATGCCACCTTTGAACCGGAATCTCTCAAACTAGGGCGTATTCAGGCCCGGCATCTGCACGTCCGTTTCCAGGACGGCACGCTGATTGATACCGACAATGCTGATCCTCTGCCGCCGGTGCTGTCGCTTGAGAGTGAATCACAGGAGGTGACGGTGGTGCTGGCGCTTCCGCTGCTGCGGGCGAACGGCGGCAACTGTTTAAAGCCTGATGAAGTCGCTGAGCGTCCGGTGCGATATCGCCAGAGCTGGCGGGATGTTCGCAATGCCTTTGGTGAGGATAGCCAGCGTGGAGTTGCCGCCGCTGGAGCGATAGTTGCAGGGAGTCCGGGAGTCGGTGCGGTAATAACGGCTGAAAGCGAATCTTCGAATGATTCGGCGGAATATGTGCAGGGAATGATTAATGGCAAGCCCTTCCGCGGCTGGGTGGGCGTCACACGGCTTCAGGCTGGTGATAACGTGAACATGATTGTTGAATGGCAGCATGACCATTACGAGGTCTATGCTATTGCGTTACCGGAAGAGCGGATAGTGTCTGTATGTCCGAAATGTGATATGGGGCATATTGCGCATATGCTTTGGCGGATAAAAAATATGTTTATTTTAACAGCTATACTCATGTTTATGTTTGCATGTGTTTGCCTTGTTAAGTCTTTGAATGAGGTGGGTTGGGAACAGTTAGATTTTTGGAAAGAATATTTTTTTTCTTATGATGGTGTTAGGGCTGGCTTTTATATTTACTGGAGCGATTGCAATCGCTGCTTATAAAGCCTGTTCCTCCACATTTTGCAAAGTGGCTGAAGAAATATTTCAGTTGCTGGGGATGAAACACATCGCAACAGTCAATCTCAATAAAATAACAAAGAAACATGAGAAAGAACTAATAAGTAATAAAGAGTGGCACGATCCAAGTGATAAAAATAGAGCTGCCTGCCCCAGTTCTAAATTTATTTATTCAGGGGAGTGGTGGTTTTACTATTAATTAAATGGATTGTAATATTGAACTTTGTCGTTCTCGGTAACACCCGCACAAATGCATGGCACTAAAATAGGCCACTACCGCCGGTATCATCAGTAATGGCATACTTCTGGTACAGGATCAGGACCGTGTGCTTTGCCATTGTTCCGGCTATAAGGTGATTGCAGGCTCTGTTTATTTTACTGGCTAAAGAGACATTTTTATTCGTAGGCCTAATTAGAAAAGGACGTGAATATGGCATGCCAGGGATTATGCACAACGAAAGGCCTGACGGTACTGCCGGTGCGCTATGCCGTTGTGCCGGAAAATATTAATACCGGTTTACCGGAGTGGGCGAAGGATCCGTGCATCATCGGGATAACGCTCGGCAATAATGAAAAGTACACCCTCCGTGCGCTTCGTCAGGGTTACCTTTACGTTTTCTATGAAAAAGGAAAACAGGGCACGAATTACTGGCAGTGCTACAGCGTTGCGCCGGACGGCTCACTGTGGCTGCAGCAGGTGGCGTCTAACCCTGCCCCGGTGGATAAGGCGCAGTGTGAAACGGGGGGGCATATTGCGCAAAACGTCGAGTTTATAAGCATTGAATCCCCGGAAAAGTGCGGCAATGTGTGGTTTGCGTTCAGCCAGTATCCGTGGGAAAAGGAGACGCTTGAACGGTACAGCTTCGACGCCAGAGCCCGCAGTGAGAGAATGCAGAAAGTAATACCCTCAGCGTCGGGGGCCCAGCGCACCAAAACAGGGACCAATGTCACCGAAGCGAGCCTGAACCAGGTGCTGGACTATCAGGTGCCATCTGTTTCGGGCCTGCTGCCCGGTCCGGATGATGCAAAAGTGGTAAATGTCAGCCGGGTATCGTCGCTCTGGGATCCGACGGTGGATGACCCCTGGCGGGTCAGTGATGATGTGGTGAAAATGCAGTCCAGCCTGTACCCGTGGGCAAAAAAACGCAGCGGCAGGGCCGCCGCGACGGTTACGGCCATGCAGAACCGGAGTGAGGGGATGACGCCGCTGCTGCTTCCACTCTGGGATCCGGTAGGGATTGTTCATGAGCTCAATGGCTGGAGCCAGGACGTGCTGGGTCGTCAGGCGCAGTTTCTGCAGGAGCGGGAGCTTGAGTTCGCCACAAAAACCAGTCTTGATGCATTAAAAACGATACTGGCTGACAAAGCGCAGGCACGCGGTGAGGCGGTGGTGGAGCGATTTGCTCAGCCCGAAAACGCGATGTTGTCGGATGAATATCTTGATGCCCGCCTGAAAACACTGGAGCAACGTTTTCAGGGCAAGCCAGACGTGCTGGCGCAAATAAGAGCTGACGACAGGCTGGTCAGGGCGTGGCATGCACAAAAGGTGACAGTCTCTTATCCAGAAAATGTTTTGCTGGATCCGCCGGAGCCGCTGGCGCTTCACCAGCAGAAGGTAGCAGCCATTAAAGCGCAGGTCGACAAGGAGCTGGCGGAACGCCCACAGAACTTCACTGATGCCCGGGCCAGAAGCTGGGCACCCTATCAGAAAAAGCTCAACACAGCCCGACAGGCGAATTTTGATACCTGCTACACGAGCCTGGTTGACACGGTTAACGCTATCTTCCAGAAGCGTATCGTCAGCGTGGTGAACTGGCTCAGTGCGCCGGTGCTGCTGGCCGTGCTGGATGATTTCCACTGTGAGGTGCAGCGGGCAGGGCTGTTCTACCAGTCAGCGGTGGGAATGGCGATGCACGGGATTAACAGCTGTCCGGCAGGTGCCGCAAAGATAGACGGCTGGTGGAATGAATACAGCACAAAAAACCGTGAGAACCTGCTGTGGCGGCATGTGGCGGCCAATAACCCGCAGTTAATCAGCGAGCTGGAGCCGTATCTGGCAACGGTGAAGGCGAAAAAAGACGAAGATGTGACACCGCTGACGGCGACCGCCATGACGGCCACCCTGATGCAGCAGGTCGGCAACATGAAAAAACTGGTGGGGTATTACCAGAAATCGATGAACACCGTCGTGAAGGGGCTGCAGGAAAATGCCAGCAAACTGGAAGTACAGCTCTTCAGTACGGATGCGTTTATTGTCTCGGTGGGCGACAGGATAAGCCGCATTCTGCGGGTGGATAAGGCAGGGGAGAAGCTGGTGACCACGGCGTTCAGGCTGATATTTATGATAAGAGCGGGGATACCGTCAGAGACCGTGCATGGGTTAGTGAACGACTACCTTCAGGATGCCCCGGCGTTACGCCAGGCGGTGCTGGAAGGCATCCGCCACAGCGAACGCTTTATGGCAAACCGGAATGAAGTCACCGCGAACAGGCAGAGGATGAGCAGCAGGCTGGAAGAGTACTTTGCAACAGAAAAGGGCAGGGGGGAATACCGGCTGGCAGG
>NZ_JBMKHA010000038.1:0-24577 GCF_049238365.1 Enterobacter cloacae complex sp. IR53030 | reverse complement strand
GTCTGCGTTGTCGGGAAGATGCGTGATCTGATCCTTCAACTCAGCAAAAGTTCGATTTATTCAACAAAGCCCCTTCAAAGGAGAAAATGATGTATCTGCATCTTGTGCCCCGTATTCTTCACCATATGAAAAACAAGTGTACTCTCGTGTCAGTTTCTGTACCTGAATTGTCACTTGAGCTTAAAGCTGATTCGCTGGTGGCAATGAAACCTTATCCCAACAAGTCCTACCACGTTGTCATGTTGAAGGGGCGACGTGCATTAAATGGCTTTCTGGTAAAAAGCCCACGGACTTTAACTGAGTTCACAATGATAACAATCTGGGAAATTGAAGGCTTTGGAAAAATTAGTCATACCGTAAAAACGCTCGTTCAGGACAAAGACTATGACTTGGTCTCCCATGATGTCCTTTTGGCACATGCATACCATCAGAGGGAGGAAGAATTGGGGTACCGTGTACATCCATCCTATGACAGTCTAGCTCCCGTCGATTTTGAACCAACAATGCAGTCAAGGTACATAAAGGAATCCGATCTTTCCCACGACGTATGGGAAACCTATTCATGGGGGGAATTGCTGCGTTCGCGTGAAGAGACATTTCTGGCGATGACCATGTCATCTGCTCGTTTAAGCCATCCAGCATTCATCAGAGGAAACCGACTTCCTCAAACTGACCAGGCCATCATTATCAGTTCGTAACGACCTTTTATTCTTTTTGATGCCAGGCGAGTCTCCTTTTGCCTGGCCACTTTGATTTATTGCCTGGGAGTAACCTATGGATGAGCAAGATATTCTCCGCGTTATAAACGGCCGTGAGATTGATGCTTCTGACCTCCTGGAAGAAGCTATGCCGAACGCAGCCCGACGCTTTTATCGTTTAACTAACAGCATGAACAAATTGCTTTAGGAGGTCAGGGAGCACTTTCCTGACGCGATGTATTACTCTGCCAGCGGAACGGTAAGCCTGCTGTTGGGGAGCAGCCACGACAACAATGACCATCCGGTTAGAGAAATGGTCGCTGTAAGGTCACCAGATCTAAACATTGAAGGCGGTGATTGGTAGGTCAAGCAGGGGATCTATGTGCACTTCATGTCCTAACTTCATCCAGTGCTGAATTCAGTGCACAGACAGTAGGGGACTTCTCCTTTAATCAGAATGGCAAAGGGTTACGTGAGGATCAGATTCTATTTTTTTGCCTCGAAAACGGATAAACCCAGGTTTTGGCGCTTTAACCGAAAAATCAGCAGAACGGTAAATGATAGGCTGTCATGGATAACCATTTTGAGGCAAAAATGAACGTTTCAACTGACAGCAGCAACATATCGATAGCAGAACTCAAAGAAGAATTTATACCCGGTCTTCTGCTTAATGCTGGGGCAATAAGCCATTACGGCGACTCGGGTTTATCTTCGAAGGCTATGGATAAGTATTCAAATCTTCTGGAGAAAGACGCAGTTACCGCTTTATCAGGAGCCTTGAACCGTATCGTAAGTGCCTTAGCGGAGGCAGATCCACGTTCTATCAGTAGCAATCCATCCTGGTTTTCCCGCTTTACGGGCAAACACCTTGAAAAGCGCGTTCGTTACCAACACGCACGTGAGAAGGTGGAAAATCTTATTAATGAGGGGAACGGATATCTGACACATGTGAATGAGACGCTACTGGCTTTAGAAGAGCTGCTTGAAACATATGTGTCAGAAATCAAACGCCTTAAAATTTTTATCCAGGCAGGCCATGAGTTCCTTAGGGATTCTACCGAAGAAAAAAATAGTGACGATCTAAGCCTTGTCTTCGATAAACCGAGGGAAAGATTTGCCAGACGTTTAGCTAACCTGGCAACACTGCTTGCGTCTCATGAAATGGCCGCCATGCAGATGGAAATCACTCGCGGGACTTGTATAGATATTGCTGACCGCTTTAACGAAACTATAAAAGTCCTGGTTCCAGTATGGCGGCAACACACACTTTCGCTGTTATCAGTAAATAACACTGACCCTACGATTGTTAGAAAAGCTAATCAGGCCCACGAGGCTCTTCTAAAAAGCCTGCGACAAAATTTAGAGGGATTCCAAAAATGATTAATAATTTGACCACCAAAACTGAGGTTGTTGCTTTTACTTTGACTTCCGCTGAACTGGAAAAGTTCGGGCTGAATGAGCAAGATGAACAAGAGATTAAAGCCGTCGCGGAATGCATTAATGCCGATGATCCAGGAACAGTTTATCGTTTTGGCCGGGCAATGGGGGAAAACACTGCTAATTATGCGGATAGCCTGCTTGAGCAAATTCGCAATAAAGATTTAGACGAAGCCGGGAGCAAATTAACTGAAATTATCAACCTTGCAAGAAATGTAAACATCTCGAACTTAACTGAAAGTCGTTCAAATCTGCCAGTTATTGGCCCTTTGTTGGATAAAATCCGCACCCGTGGGAAGAATTTCGCCGCACAGTTTGAATCAACTCGTGAACAAATCGATGCTCTGGTTTCAGAGGTTTCAGTTACACAGAATAGCCTCGGTTCTAATAATATTTCGCTCCAGCAAATGTTTGATGAAGTCGTTAAAGAACACCACTTAACAGGTGTACATATTGCTGCCGGTAAATTAAGGCTGGGAGAATTACAATTAAAAGCAGAAAATCTCAGAGCTAATGTTGGTAACAATCCTGCTAAGTTCCAGGAAGTATCTGATCTGGATACGCTAATTGCTAATTTAGAAAAACGTATTGGCGATTTAGTTGTTTCTCAGCAGTCTGCTATGCAAGTATTGCCAATGGTACGGATTATACAGGCAAATAACCAAAGTCTTATCGACAAGTTTCATAGCGTCAAAGAGGTTACTGTCCCTAATTTCAAGCGTCAGTTTCTGTTAGCCATTTCTCTAAATGGACAGCGTAACGCTGTAAATCTTGCCAATGATATCGATAATGCCAACAATGAGTTACTCCGTAGTAATGCAAAATTACTGCATCGCAATGCAGTAGAAACTATGAAAGCAAACCAACGGCTGGTTATTGATATAAGCACCCTTAAAGAGGTGCAGGATACGCTTATCCAGACGGTTGGCGATGTTGTTAAAATCCAGAGAGAAGGGGCTATTAAGCTCAGGGAAACAGAAAAACAGGTTCTTGCCATGCGTGAGAATTTGCGCACCCGACTGACACAAAAAGGGGTAGATCATGGTGCGTAACCTTAAGAGTAGTGACGATTTTTCCCGTGAACTGTCATTTCTTTTTCACCGGTCTATAAAGATTAGAAATTCAGGTTTCGCGATATTTGGTGCGGGCCTGCTGATAATGATTTTTGGTCTTTGCTTGTGGTTGCTGTCATTACACCTCTCACCTTCAGTTCTGGACTTTGATATTGATGTGCCCTTGTCATTCTTCAATTCATCTGAAGGTGAAGATAAGTTAGTGGTTTCGGATTTTGGCGATGCATTTGGAGGCTTCCTAACTACATATTCTAAGTTGCTATTAGGGATTATGGGGCTATTAGTAGTTTCTTCAACTGCCTTTAAAATTTTAAAGGGGGAGGAAATAGGTGAGATATTCCCGATGCTTCTAATTGCTGGCGCTTTTCTTATCGGCTTGTCAGTTTTTACATCTGCTTTAGGTTCGGAAGAGACTGATGCCACTTCAGCTTCGACTGTAAAGGTTATCAAGAAATATGTAAAACATGAAAAATACGATAAACTTGTCGCATATTTAAATGATAGTAATTGGCCCTCAGGCGAAGAGGTATCTGTAAACTATTTAAAGGCGCAACTACATATAAAACTCGGCAAGCCAGATGTGAAGTTAACACAGAATGTTGTTAGGGCGTATATGTCTGGTGTATTACAGTCAAATATTCCCGTGAAAGTTCGTTATGCATTGGAAAAGACAGCTTTAGATAAATCCGTCTCACCACTTGCGATTCGTTATGAGCAAAAACGTATGTCTAAATCACATACCTTTTCAAAAGCGTCGGTTAATTGTCTTAAAGTAGGTAGTCCCGTCGCATTCGTTGGCGTTTTGTTCGCTCTTCTTGGTATAAAAATCAGGCGGCGAGTCAGATTCTTAGAATCAAATTGAATGAAAGCCCGGTACGCTGGGCTTTTTTATTCAGTAACTTTTATCAAATATGTAGTAATTTACCGGAATCTGCTTCTCCAGCTTGTTAGCTGAAAAGCTTACTCAAGTATAATAATCTACTTCTGATTATGTTTTTTATGGTTTTATTTTTACACAACTTATTAAGGATACATGATGTGTAACTTTACTCCTGTTCAAATTATTGCTGATTATATACTGAGGTTTCTTAAAAATAATACTGATGCCAAGCTTTATGAGGCAATGCAGCGTCTTGAAAAGAAAATTGGTCAGTTTGTCGCTGATGGGGTTGATGAACATCAATTACGCTCTTCATTAAGCAAAGTCTGTCGATCTCGTTCCAGGGCGGCTCTTAAAGAGGAGTGTGAACAACTCATTCCATAAAAAGAACATCATACGGGAAAGTTACTTTAACGGTGAATGGCTCGCTTCTGGCGGTTTAAGTTGACGGCCATTCCTACCATAGCCATCATAAAGTATGATTAGCATTCGAGTGTGGCACTACTAATTTTAATGGGCTACGCATTCAGTCTCCACCTCTCTAACTATAAAGGTTCTTTTCATGTCCAATAGCTTCGATAAGCCGCAAACGCTCCCGGTACATAATTCTGATGCCGAACCCTTTTTTCCGAAAAACCTTGGTCCATTTATCGAGCAGGTATCCGGAAGGGATCTGGCAATGCTCACAGAATCAGAGAAGGAAAAACTTGCGCACCTGATCAGAACTGGGCGTAAATATGGAGTTTCTGTCGCTATCGTTCCTGATACAGATTCTGCTGAGCTTCATGAATTACTGTCTAATGCCGATTCCATTGAAAGGCAGTTTTCCATCTATGAACGCATCCAGACGAAGATTGCGTTCACGCGGTGTCAGGAAGCATAAACAAAGTGAGAAATACAACTACGTGGTATGACGTAGAACATATTGAAATCACCACAGGCGAGCGAGGCGGCAGGATATGGGTGCTGAAGCTCTCCTGTGGCCATACAGTATTTCGCCGAATACCTCCTATACGTCTTCATAACCTCACAGCTTTTTCTCTGCGGGAGCCCCCAGAAAAATGTCGGTGCTCTCTTTGCAATTCAAGTCCATAATAAAGCCTTTTTAAAGGCCACAAACTGCATATCACTGGATAAATCATCCTCTACAGCGTTCATTCTTAAACGCAAAATTTATATTTCATTCATTCTATTTTAAAAGCGTTATAAAAGACGGAATCCTATTTAGTCTGTTTGATGCTTAAATCATCTTCAGTGCCTTTTATCTTTTACCCAGCGACTTTAACATTAACCTGAGCAGAAAACTTGTTTTCAAACTAAGTTCGAAAACTTTCTGCTCAGGTTATTAGCCGGGTAAGCCACTTTGTTATATTTGTTTCATGTTAACAGAGGAGGCGATATGCAAATTGAAAAGGTGATGTCATTACTTGAAGTGCTTTCAAGCTGGCTTGAAGATAACATCAATATGGATTCTGAAATTATCTTTGATAATGACGAAGATAATACCAACTCAGAAATTCTGTATCCTGCTGTAGAAAAGGCTAATGCCGTTTTGCGCAAAATGGCATCTTTATCTTCAGATTCTGTTCATGCAATTCGACAGCGCTTGCAGCTTGCCGTAGAAGGCAAAGCTGAATTGTCCCTCAAGGATGTGGGAGAGCTTCTGCTGGCAACAAAGTATCTGATGTTGTCCACTGAAGAGGGAGAGTAAGCCTGTGACCACTCTCGTATTTGAAATGGCAGATATCAATAAACTGATCGAAGAAATTCGCACCGCAAAAACGTTTTCGGTCACCCCAGATCAGATCTATGACCCGGCATGCTATCCGGGGGGAGCCCTCCTTAACGCTGAGGGACAGACTGAAGAAGAGGCGCGTAAAGCTGGTAGGGTTTTCTTTCCCTCATCCTCAAAAATTGCCAGCACACATCTGGTGCCAAAAGTGCTTCTCGCGCACAGTCATGGTGTATACCTGATCACTAATGCTGAGCTTGAGGGCTCTCCCGCATCCCGCGATACTGTGGCTTACGCCCAGGGGATGAATCCAAAACTGGATGAGGACTGGGATTACGCTTGTGATGCCGCTTTGGATGGGTCTGATTGTAGCTATACCATTCCCGTTGAGTGGCTGGAGTTAGCGGTAGAGCAGGGTTTTCAGGAGTTTCGACTTCGAATGAGTGAAACCAATATCAAACTTGTCAGCAAATAGTATGTCCTTGCTGTATCCAGTCAAACATTGTCCGCCAGTCGAGCTGCTGGCGGATTGTTTTATATAAGGCCGGGAAGGTATGTCAGGTTTAAGCAGTTCCGCCCAGAAGCTTACAAGGGCGCAGATTTACGTGTTAAGACGGATGGCATCCGGCACGATCTATGATATCTCTGGCAATTTCAGACGGGCCAGAGAACGGCGTACGTTTATGGGGAATCCTGATGATGTGACGTGCAGGAGCTCTCCGGTCCTGTTCCGGCTGGGCCTCGTGGAGTTATGCCAGCCAGTAAGGCATCTGGAGCCAGGTTTATACTATCGGCTCAAGTTGAGCTCCTCAGGGCATGAAGCTCTTAAGGCGAACGCACACCTCTAACATTTGAGATAGTTCGTTCGCAGCCAGGAAAGTAACTTTCATCTCAAGTGTGACCCTTACTACCTCATTTATGAGTAAAACCCCCCTCTGATATGTCGAAAATGCTCATTTATACGAAAATAGTTTCTCTTCAGGTGTGATGTAATTACTGAGAATTCTCCCTGAATGGAAGGCAACCGATGAAAATGTTTTTTACCCCTTATGTTCGTATCGTTTTCTATTTTTGCGCATTGATTTTTATTGTTTACAGTTTCAGTGATTTTTTCCAGGGCGTCCCTGACAGCACCTTCTTCAGTGCGGTCATCACGCTACTTGTTATCGGAACCATTGTTGCCCGGCATCTGGATCGCAAAAAATCTCTCAAATATACTTCACAGATTTAAGTTTCCACTCAGGCCACTCTCGGGTGGCTTTTATAATTTAATAAGGACCGGTTCATGCATAACCACGAAATTCAGACCATTGCTATATTTAGTGCCCAGTATAAAAACATCGAAGATGCTGAAAATGCAGGTGCTTTATATTCAGTAGATATTGAATATCCGATGACACTAAATGATTTATCGCGGCTTTGCGACTCTATTGCCGAAGCAGTAGGTGTGCCTGGCGGCGTCAAATACCAGTTCGTGTCCCAGCCGGAAGCGCATGAAACCAGCTTCTGATAACCAGTAACCAAACTGCCTAAAAGCAGGTGCAAAGCCATGAAACAAACAAAGTCTTCTATGTCACGTATTGTGCAGCTGTACGACGGGAGCCGATACGGAAACTGCGAGCAGGCTGATAACGAAGGAGAGCTTTTTACGGTGGTGTTGAATAAGCCTTCGCAGATCGATGACATCCGTAAAATCGTAGACACAACCGCCGAAGTACTTGGCAAAGCTTTGCCAGTACTCCTCTTTTAAAGCTTACATCCGTGAAGGATAATTACGGTCTTACTACTTTCAGTTTTTCATTCCAGTGCCGTCCATTTTAATTTATCGATTTTAAGCGGTCGGCGCTATTTCATTGTTTCTTTTCCGACTGTAATTCCTTATATATAGGAATATTTCAAAGAATTTATCTCAGGTTATTTGTGGCGTGGTGCCAGTTGTTATAATGATTCCACATAATCTGGAGAGTCAATCATGATCACATCTCTAATGAATTTCCGCGATTTAACCGGAGAGGCAGTCATCCAGGCGCGGCAATGCGTTATTAATGCTGAGATCGAAGCGGCCCGGGAAAAGGTAATTCATGCTCGTTCGTTATTCAAAGCGGGTATACATAATGTTGTAAACGGTAGTTCTGGCATTAAGGCTGCGGCAGCACATTTTCTGGTGATAAAACGTTTACAGACTGACACTCGGTATCTGGACGCGGTTATCACTGATAACCTTTGCATGTTTTCTCCTGAGGGTTATCTGTATCTGTTTATGCAACAACGTTATTTCCTATAAAACAATGGGTTAGGTAAGTATCTTTCCATTAAAAACATTAAAAAGGTGACTTGATGAAACCATTTGGACTTGCCGGAAAACCCCGGCCCGAACCTTGCGGCTGCTGCTGGTATACCCGTGAGGACTGCCCTTACGTCAGCGCAAAACAGATCTATCGCCGCAGGCAGCGCAAGGCAGAACGCCAGCGTCAGCGCAGCACCATTGTGATGGCCGTTTCTGAATTTCGCTGACCTCTTCTGGAAATATCATTTTTTCTCCAGAAGAATTTTAAAATAAAGGGAAATCTTTTCACGGGTATCTGATGTTTATTGTTTATGGTAAATTGCGCCACATTAATTGTTTGTGGCGCAGTTCGTGATGGCTTAAGGATATAATATGAAAATCAGCCAGCTGGAATCCGGGATGCAGGTTTGGTCTGTAACCCGTACCAAAATGGGAAATACCACCATTTCAACGGTCATTGTCCACCCCGTTGTCATTATTGAAATTCATGATAACCATGTGATTGCTCGCTGGAACGGCAATGCACCACGTCGGTTTGGAGAAACGGCTATCAGGGGCTGGAAGAAGGAGAAGCCACTGCTTGTCCGTGAGCCTTTCGGAAATGTTCGTCTGGCCACCCGGGCTGAAAAAACCGCTATGCAGGAAAAAGAGTAATACCCCCTTTTAGCACCCACAATTTCACCGTCCATCTGCCTTTAACCTTGCCTGTTATTAACGGAATCCTTTCTGACTGGGCGGATCCCACGCATAACCTGAACTGTTGGCTAACCGTCTTACAGCCAAATTCCCTCCTTTATCTGGCAGGAGTGCGTCCGTGAGCTCTGTATGATCTACGTGTTTGTTAAGTAGAGCACATAACAGGAGTGGGGTATGACTGAATTAAATAAAAGCCCGTCCGGTTTTTCCGGAGCTGATGTCAGTAAAGAACAGGCTGCCATAAGGGCACTTGTAGAAAGAGTAGTGACCAACTATCGCAGCCGGACAGCACCTGATCGGGTTCAAAAGGCTTCGGTAGCGTTTAATGGGGGATTAATCCTGACCCTGATGCTGGCCTTGACGCTATTGGGCTACCTTGTGGCGGAATTGCTCAGGGGGTATGTTGCGGATAGTTCACCCTATGTGCCCGGTCTAAGTTATTCGCAATTTTCGATGCTTATGGTCGTTGAGCTGTGTCTATGCTTTCTTGCATGGTTTTTGGTTGTCACAGGGGACTATCCCCGGCCGTGGATATTTCAGGTAGTCCCGATGGAGCAGTACTGGTTCTTTGACGAAGTGGATGACGACGATCTTGCCCGGCTTTCCTGTAACCCTTACATCAAGCGCTGGCTACTTGATGAAATGTCCGGTATTCATCGACTGACCTACACGAGGCTGCATGATCGACTGGAGCGCATCTGTAATATTGCATCCCATCTCGAATACAGCCGTATTCAGGCACATAAGATTTCCCTAATCAACGGAAGCAGTGCCTCCTGATCCTACCATTGCATCCGGAAATTAAACGGGCAGGAACTGCACTGTATGTTCCGACCCAGCAGCTGCCCGTTACCCTTTTCTTTAGTATAAAATGACTTTCGCCGACAACCGGAAGTGAATCATGTCAAATAAATGAAAAATCAGTAATTTATGTAGGCGGGGTGTTTGGCTGATCAGGGCAGGGTGGTATAATAACGCTGGTGCTGGAGGCTTTTGCCCCAGCCAGCGGTAACACTGTTTGACTGTGGTAAAAGCAGAAAGCCCCGAGTAATTTTTCAATTAACCCGAGGCCCCTGTATGCTAGTCACATTCAGAGTAGCCTCTTGCCTGCTTAAATGCAAGGAGAAGAAGGCCATGAAAATGCCGAACCAACCCATTGTTTTGTGCATATTAATAGTTTGTTTAACGCTGTTGATATTCACCTGGCTCACACGAAACTCGCTTTGCGAGTTGCGGATGAAAGACGGAACAAGGGAGGTATCTGCTATCCTGGCCTACGAATCCGGTAAGTAGCTGACAAAGAGGGGGGCAACCCCCTCTTTTCGGGGTGTGGATTAGTATGCCATCGGCACCTTTTGAAAGGGTTTCTCCAGTCGGGGAAACCCTTTTTTCCTCCCGTCTTGTGGCATATAGCCTTTTGTATAAATCAAGAACCAGACCCAAAGAGTCCCACTTCACGCAAACCGTTCAAAAGCCTTAGCGTAATCCAGTCGGGAAAAATTTCACCGGTGCTCGTCCGGGCACGTACCGGAAACAATGGACTTCTCACTGGTCGGTAGCTCATAGAACGTAGCCATTGCGGTCAGTCCTTATTCTGTACCCAGTAGAGTTTTATGGCCGTCTGGCAAATCGTTCAAACATTGTCATTTCTGTTCTCGCTGCATCCGGTCAAATGATACGGTGAATTCAGCTCATGGGCATTCGCATCGCAGTCTACGAAGGCACCAGAAGTTTGAGGATGTTACGCAAAGAACAGTTATCAGGTTTGCTGGTGGGCGTAATGCCTACCTCTACTTTACTTCATAGGGATTCTTCTGCGGGGAAGCAAGAATTGACTCAACGTTGTCCGGTCGTACCAGATTTGTCGCGGAAAGCGCCTTTTTGTGAGGGGGGCCGCAGCGCTAAACCTTTTCCTGGAACGACATGAAGGACAGCAGAGCGTCCGCCCTGGAGGACAGCTCAATACAGTCTCCACGCTGCGGTTCTATCTCTTCGTCAATGGTTTCATTGTACCAAATACGCAGCCGCCATCCCTTCGCAGGGAAAGCGCTCTGCATCGCCAGGACCATCCCCTCCGGCGACAGCAGTTCTCGACAGAGGTAGCAGGCCCCGATCCGGGTTGAATCCCGCAGCCACATTACGGGATACTCTTTAACCAGTTGGTCATACACGCATTCTGCCATATGAAAGTAATTTTCGTCAGCCCTGCAAAAATCACACATTCGATTTCCTTAAATGGTGTTCATCGAGATAATTCAGAAAGTTGATTCGCCAAACTACGGGGCATTTCTTTAATGGCGGAGCTTTACATCACTATTTCTGTCATTTTCAAATCCGCCGGATACAGCAATAATTGCACCGAACAGCGGTTTGAACTGCAATGCATCCGTAGGGTATGCGACAATAATAAGGCTCTTCCCGTACTCTTAAAAATGGAAGAGTTTAAAACCCATACTGCTGGGATGAGCGAAGCACGGTACATTATGCCAGCGTATAAGGGCCGTCATAACTTGTTTTTTTCTAGAACACGGCGAAGTTTTCTTACCTGGGAAGCTGTGGAAAGCGTACCGGTTCGGGGATGGCATGCGCTTGCCTTTTCACCTGGTTTGAGTACATAGGCTAATGCCAGCTCGTTCAGAGCCGCCTCAGCTTTCAACAGGGCCTCAATGGCCGTGTTCAGGTATACAGTTCGGCTCTCATGGTTCATCAGGATTTTCCTCACAAGGGTAAAAATGACAGGCGATACCTGCCGTTTACCCTTTGTCTCCGTTAAGAATGGCATCACGGCAGGCTTCCCAGATTACCTGGGCATTAGCATCACACTCCACGAACCCGCCGCACTGATCGTATATCACCTGGTATACCTCAGGGGGAATCTTCCCAGGCGCAACCGGAGTTGAGCGTTTGCCTTTATGAATCTCATCTGCGGTATCACAGACAGCGTCGAGATGCCGCGACATCCACTCAGATAATTTCAGACCCTCTCGATTTGCCTGTTTTACATAGCGAACCTTTCTGGAAACCGTAGATCGCATCTGAATCTGTGTCACAGCTGGCACATCTTCTTTCATGGCATTCTGTAATGCAGCTTTGGGCTTTTTCATGTTCATGGTTGCTTTAAATTATTCTGGAGTTCGTCTGATATAAATGCTGACGTGATCTGTCAGCGTCGCTTAAATAGTTTATCGCCTTCCGCCAGTTCGCCGTTGAGCTGTTCAATCACGCTCCAGATGAGCCGATCATCCGGCGTTGAGCCTGCACACTCTTTCACGACCGCCACGGGTCTAAATTCTTCAGGGTCTGCCTGCCCGGAGGTGAAGAGCCTGCTCTCAATCCAGTGGGCCCCCTCTGTGCAGCAGTGGCAACTGGTTTCAGGTGGTTCATCCAGACCGTCCACTCCACAGGCTGAGCAGGTGAACAGTTTGCGAGACCCACCAGCCAGTGGCGTATCGCAAGCTGCTGGAAGTGCGCCAGCATTGCGCCAGTACAGCACATGATTTGAATCGTAGCAGTGTCCATGAAGCAGAAGCGAAACGCCGCAACTGCGAGTTTCAATGGCTTTGCCTGTGCCAAGGTATTGCCCGATCTCGTCCCATACGTCCACTAAGGTGTCAGGCAGCGGACGCGTAACAGGGAACTTAGCGCAGTCGTCCGGGGTGCCTTTAATGCAGCAGAGGGCCGAATACGCAAGCTCCTGCATTTCGTAGGAGTACTGACCACATACCACGCGTTCCAGTTTGTCGATTAGTTGTTCTTTATTCATCATACTCAGCCTTATTAAACAAATTCATTACGCCACTGGCACCATCTGGCCGGAGCAGACTGCGGCCCGGTAGTAGAGCCGCAGGGGGTGTCGCTGGACTAACAGGTGCTCAGTGAGTCCCGCACTTCCTCATGACTGGTCATTTTCAGAAGAAGCTTTCCAGGGCAGCGTGGTTCCGCCTGTGAACGGGTGACGTCTTCGTTGATTGCCTGGATATGAGCAGATTCAACGGTCCGACGCTGTACGACATGGTTGCTCAGGTTGAATTCGCACTGGAGCCTTCTGGCATCAGAATCCGCGTTCATTGCAATACGTTCATCAAAGCGGCGGTTCATTCGCAGAGCCTCTTCGTGAGCTGCATCAACAAGGGTGCGTCTGGTGACATAGTCGTTACCAGCAAAAAACGATAGCTGAGCGTGTTCCGAAGAGTAGTCGGAGCTTCCCTTACAACGGGCAATCGCGGCTTCAGAGTGCAGGATTAATGAACTCAACCGTGAACAGACGTCATTGATGGTGCCGGTTTTCAGACAGTCGTGGATAAGTGTCCAGGCGGAAATGCTCAGCGGGCGGCTGGTGATCACATAGGGATTGTAATGATCAACCGTTACGATAGTACGCAGTGAATGAAGCGATTCGGACTGCGTACGTAAGTCACGGCGAACAGTACATGCCACCGAGGCAACATCTTTACATTCTTTGTCGGACATCGAGTCCAGTACGCGGATCTCCACCTCTGCCGCCTTTGAGGCGATATGCGCACTAATCTCACCCTTAAGACGTTTGTAGTCAGCCTTGAAGCTTCCCACGCTGTCAATATCGATCCAGTAACCACAGCTGTAACCAGCATTACCAAACTCGTCATCTTTCTCATAGTTCGGACAGCCGTCATTGCTCCAGCCAGCTTTTTCCAGCAGCTCGTCAATAGCGACCAGCTCAGCCATTGGTGCATGTTCGATAATGAAATAATGGACACGGCCCCAGGCATATGCGCGTGAACGGCCATCAACAGAAGTATCAGAAGTCGTCTGACGGGAAAGTTTCATGAGGTACTCCAGTTCTGCCCGGTACCGCCGGGGCGGTGGTGCGAAAGCCGCACCATGAATGACACTATGATCCTCCTAACTTCTATTGTCAATACAATTGAAGTGGCGTTGTATTTATTCATTATTTGGACCCGGCTCGTACGGAACGACCGTCGGGACTTGCCAATTATTCTGCGGTGAGCAGGGGGAAGGGAACATCCCACCGCTTGTTTCAAGATGTACAGCCAAGGAGGGCGCAGAATGCCTGACAGAATCATCGTGCAGCGGTAGCGAAAGACCTGACAAACGGGAAAAGTATCCTTTTATTCCAAAGCCAACCTCAGCTTTTAATGTCGCCAGTACGTTTCTTAAACATGCCAAATCGGTCTCTTATACGGCCGGATGGGCCCGATGAAAACGATAAAATGAGAAACAGAACCCGACACATCGCTGCTCTCTGGGAAAGCCGGTCAGCAGATGGAGCGCCAGGAACTAAATCCGCTGGTTTTAATAATGATTGAGGAGAACAAGATGAAAGATAACAAGACACGTCCTGTAGACTCGTATGCTCATGCTGATTTCATGGAGTCCGTCTTCAGCAACCTCAGGGCTTTCTGTGATGCGGAATGCCAGCGGCTAACTGCCGGTTATCCCCCAACTGTCAAACCAGAACAGCAAAGCACTGACGGCCAGCTGTCGGCGGCATAAATCATTACCTGCCAGTTCGTTCAAATTTCCGCTTCCTTAAGCCCGGGCCAAAAGCCCGGCTCAATCCAAAAACTGAACGTACCGGTTTACCTCTATATCTCCTCAATCCCCTGCGACTTACAAGAGACCCGCACCGGTTTAGCCATTCCTGTCCTGCCACTCTCTCATCACTGGCCCAGACAACCGGAAAAGTAACTTTTCTCTCCGACTCACCTTCTGAACCAGCTATTTTGCTTAAACGTAAAAACGGCCCACTGTTGTGAAGATTTAAAACGGACGGATCGAGTAGTATTGTCTCAGGAATTTTTTTTAAGAAAAGTTACTTTTTCTTCTGTGCAACCTATTAGAAAAAATGTCGAACCTGGTATTGTTGTGTTGTAGCGCAGTTAAACAACCAACCAAAAGAGAGAACAAAAATGTCCGCAATCGAAACTGAAGTAAAAAACAACAGCAACGAAATCAGCCTTCGTGGTTACCTGGAACGCACTGGTAACGGTGCCCGTAAAGGTAACGGCCTTATCATTGACCCTTCGGTTGTTGTAGAGCAGGAAGGCTTTAACACCCGCACGGCCGGTATGGGCGAGCTCTACTATTCAATGCCTCACGTTGTGGAACACCTGAACAGCCTGGCCGATGCCTACATGGAAGACCCGTTCAGCGTGACGCCTATCGTTGTTCAGATGGTTAATGGCGTACCTGTACTGCGTCAGGGGGCTTGCCGTATCCGTTCCATCGCTATTGCAAACCGCCAGCTGGAAGCAGAAGGGCGTGAACGCATTACTCGTATTCGCTGCGAAGAGTTTCGCGGTAGCGCTTCAAAAGCAGAACTCTTCACCCTGACCGGCAACTCCAACCTGGCGCTGTCTGTCGTAGCTGAAGCGCTTTCAATTAAGCGTCTTGTTGAAGATAAAGAAGAGCCTAAGACCTTTGCGGAACTGGCAAAAAAACGTGGTAAATCAGAGCAGCATCTTCGCCAGATGGTTCGCGTACTGGACCTGCCTTCTGAACTACAGACCATGCTTGTGAGCGATCAGGTGAGCATGTACGTTGCGCTGGACGAGTATATGTACAGCGGTGAGGATGCGGTAGATAACATCAACAAGGCGATCTCCATCTATGGTAAAGCGACGAAAAACACGCTGAAATTCGTCAAAGCTGCCAAGGTAGAAGAGCGCATGGCAGATCCGCAGACTCCGGAAAACTCCGGTGATGAGCAACCGGCAGGTAATGCTACCGTTAACACCCCGGTACCGGATCAACTGAATGATGAAAGCAATACAGAGACGCTGGTTACGCCACCGGTACAGGAACCAGCTCCGGCTCCAAAGGACAGCGCTCCTAAACAGAACCCGGCAGGTAAAGCACCATCCATGTCCAGCGTTCTGAACAAAAAGACCGTGACCGTCATTGCCGACACCGCGATCCCGATTTTTGAACGTATTGCTGAAGAAGCCAAGCTTAAAGAAGGTGAATCTGTCAGCACTGATACTTACACGCTTGTTCTGACCAATGATGAAATGAACGATATCATCAATGCTCATGCTGACCTGAAAGAGTACCTGCGTAAGCATGCTGAGAAGATGAATAAGGGACAGGCATGATTTTCTGACCGACCCCTCCATCCGGACGGGTCGGTAACTTTTTCAGGACAAGGGGAAACAGGGCAATGAAGAAGGCTTTTATCAACGTAGACAAGACTAACCCACTGCCAGTCCTGACGGATTCGGTGACCCGGGTAAGTATTCAGTGCACGGCAAAAGATGAAAACGGGGCAGGGATCGAAGTGAACATCCTCGACCTGATTCAGGATCATGATACGGATGAAGTGAAAGTGCAGTTTGGGAGCTCGCCTGTTCAGGCTCTGGCGATGCTCCGCCGGGTTATGACAGCACTGGAAAAGCAGGCAAATGCAGAACTGCAACAGAATTCCTGCTCGCGTATGCAGTAAACGGTAAAAGCAGAATGTTCCCTACTGGATAAACCCGGTGGACCTCACGGAGAGCAAGTCACCGAATGGTTCACTGTTAAGTGATATACATCCGGATTTATAAGGTTTTGCAGCATCCGAATAGGCAATAAATAGAATTATTTTGATTTATCTCAGCAAGGAAATGGAAAGCTACCAGATTTTAGGATAGCGAAATGCCTGTATCGCTACTCTGCTGAATTAGAAATGATTTTAAACGCAATGCATAATGATAGAATAGCAATGCCTTTAATTATTTGTCACGTCTGAATTATATGTAGACTTACGGAGAGGATATGGTAATTACTTATTCATTATCGGAAACGTTTAATATGTTTTTACGCGAGATTATTGCATCTGGACTTGCAGTTTTTTGCGCATGGTGCGTTTTGTGTCTTTTCTCTGATCAGGAACGAGGTAAAGAGGTTCCTGTTTCTATGAAAAAAATAACTTCAAAGTCAGCTTTCTCCTACTTTATCAGTTCTCAAATTGCCGCTTTTATTATCTCCTTGTTGGGTTCAATCTTAAGCACGAAATGGGACAACATCGTCTGGAATGATGAAATAAGACAGTTTTATCTGCATGTAGGATTTGGGCTGGTAGCTTGTGTATTCTGTCTGCTTGTAATCTTGCATGAGAAATTTATCAAAAGAAATTTAAATGTTTATTCTGGTTATTGTGGTTCACTGGCAGTTAGTCTCACAGGAATCTTTGTACTTTGTGCGTTATATCTGACATTTTCATTACCATTTCATTATGAAGAACGTCTACTTAATGATGCATCCTTGGTGGCTTCGGATGGCGTTGAAAATTCAGTCGTTTTTGCAGACGGTCGTTACTGGGTTTTTGAACTGGGCTTACCATATTTCAAACAGTCATTGCTCAAAGAGGTAAGAAGGGGCAGGTACCAGCTAATCTGCACTACAGAAAAAAAACCAACATGCTGGTCTGGCAAAAAACTTCCCGAAAAACCAACCTCTTTGAAAGCTAGTTCATAAAGATTTAAACTGCTCGCTTAAATCCACACTGGTCCAATTTTGAAAATTTATTGTGTTTTTAAAAGAAATTACAGTGTGGGTTATTAGCCAGTAGGTCGGAGTTTTATATAATACCCAAAAACACAGGAGGTATTATGAAAACCAATCTGGCCTATGCATCTAATTGCTCCGATTCTGTCTACTCCTATATTTATCAGGCACTGCAACAACGCTCTGGTGCCGAGAATGAAAGCCTTTATCAGCAGGCCATTTCCAGCTGCTGCACAGATAAACAAAAAAAGAAACTGGCCGGGTATTATGCCGGTCCATGGCAGCTGCTATTCAACGCGTGGTGTAACAATCGCGTCCCTAACACAGCGGTGCTGGCCCTTTTACTCCAGCAGTGCTTATCTCATTTCCAGTGCGAAGAAGTGATCGCAGCCTGGCAGTAACCCTATCAAGCCCCTTCGTATAGCGGAGGGGCAGGAGATATCTCATGTACAGAAACGACAGAAACGTGGATTCCTTCAACCTGGTTAATGCTCTTCAGCCGGTCTTTCGTAACACCGGCTGTGGGATGTTTGAATATGATCGTAAAAAGCAGAATGAAACCGCTGATTCAATCTTACGAGCGTTGGCGTTAAATGCCGATTTCGCGAGGGCCTTAAAACAGTACGTCCGGATTAATTCTGTACGACGGGTTGTTCAGTTCGATGACGGCTCGGTTCGCTATGGTATTCATGCCGAATTTGAAGGGCATAATAAAATTAATTCCTTCCGTATTTTTAAAGATGAAGATACAGACGCATTTGACTCCTATTTTTATTCGGTTTGCGATAATAAAGCTGAGCTGGTGGATTTTAAAATGGACTCTCTCGATATTCAATTGCAGGCAGTTTTTGAAAAGGTGACAGGTATTTTTCTGTCACATTAAATATTCAAATTTTCAATCCTCGGGCTGATAGACAAAAAACGCACTTTAGAATATAGATGAGATGAATATGAAAAACGTAAATATTTTGGATACCGATATTGCGGCCATTAATGCTCTTTCTGGCGTAGAACTGACTGACTTTCTCACTGCCGGGTATCAGGTAAACTGGTTAGGAGAAAGGGAGGTTTCGCTGGTGGGCTTTCCGTGTTTAGCAAGCAACAAGCAGCCGGTAGAAGTTGGTCCCGGCATTTTCATTAATCGCGTGTACAGCAGAGACAGCCAGTCTCTGAGCGGGAAATTGCGCTATGACCTGTCTAATGGTCTGGCAACGAGTGCATTTTCATTTTTCTCCCAGTCAGGCTGGTATGGGGGATTCCGTGTCGTATCTTTCCGTGACAACGGGCCAGCTGCGTTAATCAACATTGGTATTGTCCATGAGAATGTTTTGAATGCATTTTGTGCTGACTTCCCCCGGGCCAATGTGAGCGTAACCCGTTTTCATTGTGGCATGACGCTTGAGCAGATCCGAATGTTCATTTCAGACACTGCTTACGATATGCCGCTTTATAACAACGAGTCTGACTTTCGCAGGCTCGCCAGTTAGCATGGAGGCTGACTTCAGTGCTTACGCCTAAAAGCCGGTGAGCGAGGTGGCGGAACCGGTTGGCTTCGCCCAGTCTTACTTACTTCTCTCAAGGTACTGCGCTGCAAGCGTACGTAAAAAAAGTAAGTAGCTAAATGGCGTGAGCGATTAGTTCTATACGGGAAGAAGTCATAGTATTCTGAAATGATAGTTATCTCATACGAACGATAGTAATGGAGTTTCTTAATGGGCGTTGATATCTGCTGGCGATTTCAAAGGGAAGAAAAGCCTGGTAAATGGATTAATTTATCAAGCAATTATAAAGGGGACCGATCATATCTCCACTTTGCCTGGCTCGGATTTGATGTAGATCGTGAAAGGGCGAGCACATCAGCAGTTTTTATCCACGCATTACGCGGATTACCTGATGATATACCGTCCGAAGATGATGATTTATTCGGTGAACATTCATACTCATGGCTGACTTCGGAAGAAATTTTGTCAGCCATACCACCCGATAACGCCGGAGAGGTGATCCAGGAATTTGTCGAAGAAGTAAAGCGTCTCCACGTGGAGAACGGCAGCGTCCGTTTCGTCTTTGGATTTGAAGGGTAACCCGTAAGAAAGTAGCTATCTTACCCGGCTAGGTCTCCAATCTCTCAGATGCTCAAAGAGGGCCGGGCATGGTGCCCACACATCCCCTACCATTCCGATTTGATATTCGTCTAATACACCCTTTAAAGAAAACAAGCAGACGGCAATGAGACGTCGGATTAGCGTCAGCAAATATGAGACGTCAGTAGTCGATGTTTGTCCTGCGGAACGTGAATCTGTTTACAAGGGGTAAAGCCGTACCATCCATGAGGGCTCAGAGAGCCGGGGTCTCCTCCAGATCACTGGAAGTTATTGACTCTGGCAGGCCTATCCCTATGACTTTTTCCCGGATGGCAAATTAAGAGCGAACAGGGCCAAATTAGTACTCTTTTCTAAACGGAAATACTGAATCACCCTGATATAACTGGTCTCTCACAAGACAGGAGATCATCAATGGAACGTGTAATATTTTCAGTAATCTTTTTTATGATGCTGGGCGTACCTTTTTACCTTCTTTATAAAATTGCCCGGGACATTTTTGGTACCGCCGGTGCTGGTGAGCCTGCACAATTGCCTCAGGGCAAGCAAAGACGCTCAGGAGGCGCTGGTTCGGGTTCGATCTGGCAAGGACACCATCTACAGGGGAGCAGCCATTTGAACCCCCTCGGAGGTGATTGTAATGGTGAAAATAGCATAGCTGGTGGTTGTGATGGTGGCGGTGGAGGAGGTGACGGAGGTGGTGGTGGTGACTGATAGCCTGCAACTTTAACTATCAGGATGAAACCTATGTCCAGCAACCGGAAAAAGAATTCATTTCAACCGAAAAGCCCTGCCTTAAAGTGAAGCGTATTAAACGTGAAGGATGCTGAATTAGAGGGTATCGGTTTTATACTGAAGCGTAACTGGAAGAAGGATCTGAAATTAACTATTACGGAAAAGTAACTTTCTGACTCACCACGTACGCCCCTCGGTTATGCCATACAGTTTGATACGAAAACAGATCAGTAAGTAGATTGCTATACGCCGGAGAGAAGTCTATTTTTCATGCACCGAACCTGTTTGGCCTGCAATGGAAGCAGGTATAATAATCACATACAAAGGAGGGCATTATGAATACATTTTTATACGTGCTTTTGGCCTGGATTGTTGTGCTTTTTATCGCCAACAAACTGCTCGCAAGACGTAAGCCCAATACGGTTAAAATCCTGGTACAGCGCAACGGGAAAGCCGCAGAGGTTGATGCTGTAGTGGTTCAGGGTTCAAAGAGAGCTAACAACAGTTCTGTTGCGGACAGCGACGCGGTAGATAGTTATTTTGAAATGAATCCTTACTCCCGCGAAAACCAGGCGAATGGTTGGGCTATGCTGGCCAGAGACGATGACCAGCTTAAATAATCAGTTGAGTGTGATGTGTAAAGCAGCTTAAAACTCTAAATGGACGAACAGGGGAGGTGACAAAGATGACAACCAATACAACAACGACCACCTACCGCTCAGAAGAAATCGTGCCGTTCAGACGGCCCAAAGGGGATCTGGATAGTCGGTATATGCCTCAGGTGTATGCAATGGTGCGGAACTGGGCAAGTAACCCTGCTCAATATGGTGAGGGTGTACTGGCCTCCTACCGCCAACCGGCAGTAAACCTTGCCTACCAGGTAAAAGGAACTCGTGTTGTTTTAATTCTGGTACCAGTAGAGTGCGAGCCACCTGGAGTGATAATGACGGAAACAGTCCTGTGGCCGTCACTATCACTTGTAGAAGTCTTGCAGACCTTGCAGGAGGCCTGGCAAAATATTCCGGCGTTAAACCCCTGACGACTTCTGTCAATATCACCGGCTAGTGATTTACCTCTCTGCTGGTGGTCAGCCCGCCTAAGTTCAAATTATCTCTTTCTAAATTAGCCCGGATAAAAATCGGTCCCTCTAAAATAGCCTGCCCTGAGTAGGCTACGTCATACAAAGCGTTGGCCAGTCACCAGCTGGCTGGTGGCCATAATGCTCCACAGGATAAACCGTATCAGAACTACGCAAAGAAAAAGCCCCAACAATTTACCGATGGGGCCTTTTGCAGACATTTTACAGCCTTACCAATGATAGAGCGCTAAGGCTTCTGCTTAGTGAACAGACTTGCCCACAGATAATGGATAAAGTTGAGCAGAATGTATGTTACTCGTTGCTCGAATTTCATCGGGGCTTTGTACTTTGTCGTTATGTTATGAATATGAGTAAGGTCCGTATAGAGCCCTGGCGACTTCCTTGTTGACTTCAACACCGAACAGATGTGCTGAACAGACTCCGGTGTGAACAACCGTAGCCCTCGTCGTTGTTTGACTTTATGGATAAAATCGTCCATCCCCATACATAACCATTCCGGCTTGATGCCATCAAACTTACAACGTCCGTTTATGATGACGACATTGATACATTCCAGTTCTCTAGCCTTAAGAGCAGACTGAATAGCCCTGATGTGCCCCTGGTTTTGCTTAAACGGGTTCTGCAACTTGAGGGTTCGGGACTGAGTCCATTTCCGCCAGTGGCTTTCCTCCAGAGTACCGTAGAGCTTGCCTACGTAGTTTTTCTGCTCTATGACGTATATACCATGTGGGGCTACGAGAATGTGATCAACCTGCGTAGTGCTATGAGCCGACAACTGAAAGGTGAGATCACTAAGTAGCCCCTGAGCTTCTTCAGGAAGCCCAGATTCAATTGCCTTTGCAGTCCGCCGTTCCGCTATGGCAGAGGTCATAAATCCCAACAGACACAGCAACACGACGAAAATAAGGATAATGAAAGCTACCCCCGTAATGCTCCACAGCAGATTGAAAGCATCCATGTTACCTCACAGAGGGGTAGCTGGTGGCATTAACAGATTCTACTAAGCGGGTAGTGGTACCGGTAAGGCTCTCAATATTTGAAGACAGGCTCATCAGCATGCCGAGTGCAGAACGGAGATTAC
This sequence comes from Enterobacter cloacae complex sp. IR53030, assembly GCF_049238365.1. Taxonomy (NCBI): domain Bacteria; kingdom Pseudomonadati; phylum Pseudomonadota; class Gammaproteobacteria; order Enterobacterales; family Enterobacteriaceae; genus Enterobacter; species Enterobacter cloacae complex sp. IR53030. Next base: position 2,273 of record NZ_JBMKHA010000038.1, on the reverse strand, counting down.
GATGAGGCTCATTGTAGTTTTTGAACGTGTCAGTGGAGTACATTTTTGAAAGACGTGTACGGATCTCTACTGACGTAAGATCTCCATCCACCAGGCCGTACTTAACTGCCTGAGGTGTTGGCCATACACGGCCTGAATAGAGAGAAACAGCATCGGCATCATGACGCGAGAGAAGCTTTTTACCCCGTCCAAGTTCAACATCAGTTATAAATTTTTCATGCATCGTGTTCAGGATCTCCTTCTGCATGAACTCCCTCGTTGAATCGGACAATGGGTGGAAGGGGTCAAGAGCATCTTTGAACTCACCGGCCGTAAGGGGCTCATTCTTGACGCCTACTGTGCTCATGATCTCTGACAGATTCCAGTGGTCCATACGCACACCGATAGAACCGATCAGGGCATTACTGTCGGCATAAATTGCATCAGCGGGCGATACCGCGTAATAGCATGCGGATGCGCATATGCCTTTCACACTAACGATGATTGGTTTATATGAGTCTGCGATATCAGAGAAAAAACGACCGGTACCGCTGGAGAGTACTTCGAGGGAGTTTTGCTTCGACCGTGCTTCATCGCCACGTTCTGTGCTCCCGGTTTTGTTACTCTTGTCAGCGGCTACAGATGAAAGAGAGCCACCGGCATCTGATACGCGTTCAATCTGTGGCTGGTGGTTTTTAAGCGCGTTTATCTGGCGGTAAATAATGATGGCGTCAGAGGGACCACCACCACCTGACTCTGCCTCGATAATAACTGCTTTGGCATGGGGATTATTGTAAGCTTTGGCAAGAGCTGTTGCGATCACTGTTCCATCGCCCGTTTCCGAGCCGGTACCCATCTCGCCAGAAATCCGTATTACAGCTATATGGTCTTTCTTCCCTTCAGCGTCCTGCCATTGTTCGTAAAGATTGTAGAAAGAAAACCCTACAGCGGTCATGGCAATTAGCGACATAGCAACTTTTGCCGTGGTATGAATGCGAAACATCTTATAAAAACGGTCAGCGTTATCATTGAGCGATTCTTTGATATTTGTAGGGGACTTCCTTTTTTTACTGCTTAACATCTGACCACCTTTACATGAGTTTTTGAAAGTTAGACCACAAGCGATTCAATGCAATTCCCAGTATCAATAAAGCGACTGGTGGGAAAAGTTGAGCGATATTGTTAAATAGTGACATATTTGGCATGACCAGGTAGACCATCGTTAAAGCACTGATCACCCAAAATGCTCGAAACCAAATACGATAAAACTGAACTGTAACCTTACCAAATACGTACCTCTTCAATTTCCACTGGTACATTCCATCTGCTAGCATGGCAAATAGATAGGGCAGAAAAACGATTAGCCACCCCAGGATTAAGTTCCACCGGAAAATGGACTGATAAAGTAAGAGGGGTATGTTTTTGGCCATAGTGTAATTAATAGAGGTAAATTTTTCAGCAACAATGTTAATACCTCTGGCTGGTTTTTTGGTGTCAGGGATCAGAATAGTATTCAGATAGTCAATTAACTTATAGTCATGTACCAACCAATTTAAAGTCGCTTCACTATTTGCAATGACAGACTTCCAACGGTCATTTGATATGATGGACCGGCTTGCATTAACCTCCTGAGTAATCTGATATTTGAGCTCCTCAGTATTCTGGAAAGCCAAGCTGTAACCAAAATAAATGACCATGCCAAAAAAAAGCATTGTTCTGAGCACTGCTGCCCTGCTTGTATTATCCGCAGCCATTGCTTTCCCTCCATTCACGAAAAAGAGCTAGCCTCTGATCGTGATTGCAATAGTTGTTACGCCACATCGTCGGGATACCCAGGAGCCAGTGGTACTGTTTAGGTATGATTTGGTCGATGAGGCTTAACTCCGCCAGTTCTTTATGCTCTGCGCTTTTCCACTCGATCTGTCCCACATCAGGAACAAATACAGCGGTCCTTGCTTTTGCGGCCTGGCGGGAAAATTCTATAAAGTTGATGCCCCACGGCGTCCAGTATCTGTACTGCTCGTTTAGGCCGATGTTAAACACCGGCAGAGAAAGAGTTGAGTCGGCAAAAGCCGAAATCACATTTTTGCAGACTCTTGGACTATCTATTTTTTCCTGTTCGGTTTTGAGATGAGTCAGCAGTGCACGGTCAATAATGCTGTTAAAGGTGTTTGTATAAAGGCCATTAGGGTCAGGAAGCTGATCTATGGCAGTAATGATTTTTGTGTAGAGACATTAAAGTTGTATCCTTTAACCTGAAAAAGACTTTAAAGTTGTAAAGTTTTAAAAAAACA
>NZ_JBMKHA010000037.1:0-27799 GCF_049238365.1 Enterobacter cloacae complex sp. IR53030 | reverse complement strand
TCCACCGGTCAGACCGGCATGGACATGCCGAAAACGCCTGAGCACAAGCAGTGGAACGGCGATATGAGCGCAACAGCCCAGCCGAAGCAGTGGCTGCCGCTAATGGCGGAAATGCCAATTAATATCTATGCGAAAGTGACCATTACGTTCCAGGACGAACAGCTGAGTTAAACGCACTCTCCCCGTCGTTCACCGGCGGGGTTTTCATGTAGCCATAAAAAAGGGTCTGACCACGGTCAGACCCTTTTCATATTTAACTGGCGGAATAATTATTCGTCTTCGAGATAAGTATACCCGTACAGCCCCGCCTCAAACTCTTCCAGGAACTGCTGCTGCAATGCATCGTCGAGACCGGTGTTTTTCACCTGGTCGCGGAACTGGGTCAGCAGCGTTTTCGGATCGAGCTGAACGTATTCCAGCATGTCTGCCACGGTATCCCCCTCGTCAGACAGCTCAACTTCCACGCTGCCGTCAGGGAAGACAAACACGTCAACCGCTTCGGTATCACCGAACAGGTTGTGCATGTTGCCGAGGATCTCCTGGTACGCCCCGACCATAAAGAAGCCCAGCATCGGCGGGTTCTCCGGGTCGTACTCCGGCATTGGCATGGTGGTGGCGATACCGTCGCCGTCAACGTAATGGTCGATAGCACCGTCGGAGTCACAGGTGATGTCCAGCAGCACCGCGCGACGTTCCGGGGCGTGGTTCAGCCCTTCCAGCGGCAGAACGGGGAACAACTGGTCGATACCCCATGCATCCGGCATCGACTGGAACAGCGAGAAGTTGACGTAAATCTTATCCGCCATACGTTCCTGCAGCTCGTCGATAATCGGACGGTGCGCGCGGTTGCTCGGGTCGAGCTGCTTCTGCACTTCATGGCACATGTTCAGATAAAGCTGCTCCGCCCACGCACGCTCCTGCAAGCTGAAGGTGCCTGAAGAGTAGCCAACGTGAATATCGTGCAGATCCATCTGGCTGTCGTGCAGCCATTCGCGCAGGGAGCGACGCGTGCCCGGCTCGTGCATCTCCTGCCAGGTTTCCCACATGCTTTGCAGGGAACGCGGTGCATCATCCTGCGGCGGCGTCGCTTCGGAAATTTCGCTACGCTCAACGCCGATGATATTAGAAACCAGCACCGTATGGTGCGCGGTCACCGCGCGACCGGATTCGGTGATCACCGTCGGGTGCGGCAGGCCGTGCTCTTCACAGGCATCACCGATCGCCCAGATGATGTTATTGGCGTATTCATTCAGACCATAGTTCACCGAGCAGTCAGACTGCGAGCGGGTCCCTTCGTAGTCCACGCCCAGGCCACCGCCCACGTCGAAGCACTGAATATTCACGCCAAGCTTGTGCAGCTCAACGTAGAAACGGGCTGATTCACGCACGCCGGTGGCGATATCGCGAATATTGGCCATCTGCGAACCGAGGTGGAAGTGCAGAAGCTGAATGCTGTCCAGACGACCGCGCTCGCGCAAAATTTCCACCAGTTGCAGTACCTGGTTCGCCGCGAGGCCGAATTTGGATTTTTCACCGCCGGAGGACTGCCATTTACCGGAACCCTGAGACGCCAGACGCGCACGCACGCCGAGGCGTGGCACCACGTTAAGACGTTCAGCCTCTTCCAGCACGATCGCGATTTCAGTCATCTTCTCGATAACCAGATAGACCTTGTGGCCCATCTTCTCGCCAATCAGCGCCAGACGAATGTACTCACGGTCTTTGTAGCCGTTACAGACAATGACCGAACGGGTCATGCCCGCATGCGCCAGAACCGCCATCAGCTCCGCTTTGGAGCCGGCTTCGAGGCCCAGCGGCTCGCCGGAGTGGATAAGGGACTCAATCACGCGGCGGTGCTGGTTCACCTTAATCGGGTAAACCAGGAAGTAGTCGCCTTTATAGCCGTAGGATTCACGCGCGCGCTTGAAGGCGGCGTTAATAGAACGCAGGCGATGTTGCAGGATCTGCGGGAAGCAGAACAGTGCAGGCAAACGCTGGCCCTGTGCTTCACGGGCTTTCACCAGTTTGGCGAGGTCCACGCGCGCTTCAGGGACGTCCGGATCCGGGCAAACGCTGATGTGGCCCAGTTCGTTGACGTCGTAGTAGTTATTGCCCCACCAGGCAATATTGTATGTGCGCAGCATCTTGCTGGCTTCCTGGGAGCTCATCGCAACCTCCTGCATAGAACGTAGTACACCCTGTTCGCCCGCTGACGAAGGCGAAAAAGAAGACATGTCGTCAGACATAGCGAACCTCAACTCTTTGTATTAAGTGTAAAACAGTTGACTACTATCGCAGCGTTATACGGCGATAACAACCCATAAACGGCTCCGTTTCCCAGCAGAGTATGCTGAAATCCAGACCGTGCGACCGGTTTCTTATTCATATCATTGTAAAACACGTATCCGAACTCTGTATGACAAGGTTCGGCGAAACCACGAGAAAACTCTTGTATTAACAAGAGCGCCCTTGTTCAGTTTTCACACAGCCTGACCGGCCCTGGAATCCTGAGAAGCGCCGAGATGGGTATAACATCGGCAGGTTTGCAGACTAGAAATGCGGGTTGCGGGAATCAAATGCGCGCCAGAACGGCTGCGCTGAATTAGCGGAAAACGATGGTTCATTATCTCGTATCACCTCCACGGCCGCCTCTGCTGAAACGGACCCCAAGCCAAAGCTAAAAGTTCACTGCTTAACCCGGCTGGAAGTGGCGACTCGATGAGTTCATCGAGCGCTTATTTTGTATGAGCCGCGCGCCGCGTTTTATACCGAGAAGGGGGCTAAAAAGCAAAACAAAAATGCGTGGGTTGCCAGCGCCGTCAGGAAAAATTTCCAGCAGACATTTCAACGCCGTGAGAGATGAATCAAAAAAAACTGGAAATCGGGCGAAGAAGTGACCTAAAATAGCCATCCAGATGTTAATCCATCTATACTGATTAACACTCATACTGCCAGTGTCAAAAACCTGCAGGCCTTGGTAGAATTATCTCCTTTGGCTATTCCACACAGCAGCTTGAGCTAACCAAATTCCTCTTAGGTGAAATAAAACATGGCAAAACACCTGTTTACGTCCGAGTCCGTATCAGAAGGACATCCTGATAAAATTGCTGACCAAATCTCCGATGCGGTGCTGGATGCGATCCTGGCGCAGGATCCTAAAGCGCGCGTCGCGTGCGAAACCTACGTCAAAACTGGCATGGTTCTGGTTGGCGGTGAGATCACCACCAGCGCATGGGTTGATATCGAAGAGATCACCCGTAACACGGTGCGTGAAATCGGTTATGTGCATTCTGATATGGGCTTTGATGCCAATTCTTGCGCGGTGCTGAGCGCCATTGGCAAACAGTCTCCAGACATCAACCAGGGCGTTGACCGTGCCGATCCACTGGAACAGGGCGCGGGCGACCAGGGCCTGATGTTTGGCTACGCGACCAACGAAACCGACGTGCTGATGCCAGCCCCGGTCACCTACGCGCACCGTCTGGTACAGCGTCAGGCTGAAGTACGCAAAAACGGCACCCTGCCGTGGCTGCGCCCGGATGCAAAAAGCCAGGTCACCTTCCAGTACGATGACGGCAAAATCGTTGGCATCGATGCGGTGGTACTGTCTACCCAGCATTCCGAAGAGATTGACCAGAAATCCCTGCAAGAAGCAGTGATGGAAGAGATCATCAAGCCGGTTCTGCCGACCGAATGGCTGAGCTCTGCGACCAAATTCTTCATCAACCCAACCGGACGCTTTGTTATCGGCGGCCCAATGGGTGACTGCGGTCTGACCGGACGTAAAATCATCGTTGATACCTACGGCGGCATGGCACGTCACGGCGGCGGTGCGTTCTCTGGTAAAGATCCGTCTAAAGTTGACCGCTCTGCGGCATACGCGGCACGTTATGTTGCGAAAAACATCGTTGCTGCCGGCCTGGCTGACCGCTGTGAGATTCAGGTTTCTTACGCCATCGGCGTGGCTGAGCCAACCTCCATCATGGTTGAAACCTTCGGTACCGAGAAAGTGCCTTCAGAACAGCTGACCCTGCTGGTACGCGAGTTCTTCGACCTGCGTCCATACGGACTGATTCAGATGCTGGATCTCCTGCACCCAATCTACAAAGAAACCGCGGCATACGGTCACTTTGGTCGTGAACATTTCCCATGGGAAAAAACCGACAAAGCCGCCCTGCTGCGTGAAGCTGCCGGTCTGAAATAATCGACTGACAAGAGCGTTAAAAAAGCCAGCCTTTGTTTATATACAGTTAACTTAAACGTGTATAAAGTGTACTAAAGCAGATGGATCTGCTTTTTTTTCACCCCAAAACTAAGCAAAGTATACAGTGTGTATTGTGTATTCTACTTAAAGGAAAACATGATTTGTCATCAGTTAAAGTCAGGGCAACGATTGTAGAAGATAACACTGGTATCAAAAGCCAAATCCCTATCCTTCTGACAGAGCAGGGAGAGTTGAGTGTGGTAACAGATTACCTGCTTAAGTTAGAAGCCGACGATGTAAGCCACTCGGTAATGAATGGGGTCCTCCAGGCTGTGTCCTTATTGCTGGATTACATGGAGGCAAATAGAGGCGACTTTGACGACCCAATGCTGCTCTTCCAGACTTTTTCTAAGCGTTTATATACTGGAACGATTGGCGAGAATGGGATTGACCCTTCAGGTTTGTATTGGGTGCCGGCCTCAACCAGTAACGTGAATAAACATATTCAACGACTGACTGCCTTCACCGACTGGCTGGCACACAAACAAGGTGTAGAGTCTGTGAATCCGTTGTGTGAAGCGACCCGGCATGAACAGAGGTTAAATTACGCCGCATGGTATCGCAAAAATCAGAACGATTTTTTAGGTCATATTGAAGATAAAACTGTTAACAAAACCATCCGTAAGGCTAGAACGATCAAAGGCCGTACTCCTCTCACAATAGCTGAACATGATGCTATCGCATTTCCCGAAATGCACTGGGAAAAATTCTATATGTGTGGTGTTGGTGGCTCTGGCGATCCACGAGTGGCACTAAGAGATAAATTAATTCTTCTGCTTATGCACGGTGGTGGGGTGCGCGAAAGTGAGGCGTTAACACTTTGGGTGACGGATGTATTTGAAGACCCGTATAACCCAGACAGTGCTGTGGTCAGGATCTATAACGAGACTGATGGTAAGGCCCCTGAAGGTTGGCGTAATCGCTCTGGTGCATCAACCAGAGCGGCATATTTAAAAGAACAATATGCCCGGATACCACGACAGCGAATGAAAGGAACTGCCCGACTTGGCTGGAAGAACCGCGTGGTTGATCATAAAGATAATTACCTACAGGTTCAGTGGTTTCCTGCCGACTATGGAAAAGTGTTTATGTCACTCTGGAAAAACTATCAAAAGTATCGCGCCAGTATCGACTGTCACCACCCTTATGCATTCATTTCTTTTCATCACAGCGCCCTCGGTAACCCTTACACAATTTCCGCTTTTCATGACAACTACATCAATGGATTAAAACGAATTGGTTTAGAACCAAACAAGGCAGAAGGTTTAGGCCCTCACGGACATCGACATAACTACGGAAGACGATTAGAGCGTTCAGGGCTGAGCCCGCTTGTGATCCGCCGTTGCATGCATCACAAGTCTCTGGATTCACAAATCCCATATACAGGCAAAGGTCAGAAAGAAATTTCGGACGAACTCACTAAAGCTACACTGCTGCTGGCAAACCCTGATTCGAAAGTCAAAATTCTTGACTGGAAAGCTCTAACTGAACATGGCTTTAATGACATTGACCCGCAGGGTTATTTCACAGGCCGGAATCCAAAGCTGAGAGGTAAATAATGTTGCCACCAAAAAGCAAAAAAAATGATGGGCGTACATCCGACTTAGCTTTCTTATGGATGCTGACTACGCTTGGCGCAGAATGGCGGCAATGGCAGGAGCTGGCAGCAAAGTGGATGGCAACACAAACCCTCGGTATAAGTGATAAACGCGAGGCCCTGGGACGCTTCTTTGAGTCCTATATTGCTGAGTACGCCCCGTATGCAATAAGTGATTTGTCATTATTTTTTAAAGGCTACCAGGGACATAAGTGCTCCAGTGAAGAGTTTGAGCAAATTATAAGGAGCACTGTTGCCGCATCCGCGAACATTCAAAAAGGCATGAACTATGCTTATGAATTCATTGATTTTGTTGTCAAAGACGTTTTTTCGGAAAAAGATAACTATGGCAATTTAGTTCCATTGGTTTTAAATCCACTCCGAAAAATTAAAAAAGGATATGTTGCTACAGAAACAGTGCGCAACCCCTTACCATATCGCTATATTCAGAACCTGCGCCAGATCCTTTGTCCATTACCGGATAAAACTGAACTCACCATTATCGGTCAGAATCTTAAACAGGAAGAAAAATTACTTCCTGCCTGGCATTACCGTCACTTTAAATACTGGGTTTGGGCGCAGCATGCTGGGAGCGACTGGTTTGAAGTCGGGCCAGAACTGATTGATAAAAATGACCCCGACTGCGTATGGCGTACCAGAGAAGTGACCCGTAAAGGTAAAAAAATCACCCTTTATCAAATCTGGTCGCCTGTAAAAGCAATGATGATTTTCATTAAGCTCCACCTGCCACTTCGTTCCTCGCAGGTTCGTATGCTGGACAGCGGAGAAGCCGATACGTGGCGCTATGAAAATGGTCGATGGATTCTTAACACTCGACATGATTTCGCCCTTGGCAGTGCAAAGCGCCCATTTGGAAAAGGCATATTCCGTCGGATTTACGATACCATGACTGGACTATACTCGACGGGGTTGTACATCAATACCAACAAGACTGCTGACCAGAATAAAAATGAACTGGAACGTGGTTACATCATACCGTGGCAAAACGAAGAAGTGCTGTACTGGCTGGAGAAATTGAGGAACTGGCAAGAAAAATACAATCCGATTGCGAAGCCTACCGAATGTACTTTGCTGCTGAGAAAGCATATACACCACCAGGGATCAGACAGACAACTGAAAAGTATGGGAGAAATCGCTTTTCTGTTCCGTGACGCATCTGCCAGAGGCGAGGATAAACAAAAACCTATTCCTTATAACGCGTCAGATTCATTCTGGTATCAATTGCTGCTTGAATTAGAAAATCAACTCGCAGCCCGCGGGGATACCCTGGATAACGACGAGCGTTTGAAGCTGGTTGTGGATTATCCCGAGGGAAGAATGAAAGGTACAGCCACGCTGTTTCCTCTTCACAGCCTGCGTGTCTCTCTCATCACTGCGTACACAATGGACACACAACTGCCATTACCTGTAATTTCAAAACTCCTAGCAGGCCATACTCGCCTGTTGATGACCATCTATTACAACAAAATCACACCTTCTGTCATGGCAGATAAAATGAGCGAGGCACATGACACTCTGGATGTTAAATCCAGGCTGTCGGTTCGCAACTTTCTCAAAGATGCTTCAATGGAGCAGATTCAGTGCAGGATGGCATATCACAGCGAGGGGAGTATCCAGACAGCTCTGGTTAATCGTAACCCGATTGGCTGGGAAGAGCGTTCGTGTGGGCTGTGCCTGATGGGAGGTAACACCGTGAAGCCTGATGAAATTAATACCCTAGGAGGATGCTGGAATGGTGGGGTATTGATAAAAGACTCAGGCTCCGCTGCCAGCCGTATTTATGAAAGTGTCCCCCATGGGCCTCAAAACTGTATTCGTTGTCGATGGTTTATCACCGAGGCCCGGTTCCTTCCTGCGCTCAATGCCCAATTTAACCAGCTGAGTTACAGGGCACACCAGGCTTCTGCCTTATCTGTGGAAATTGAAGGTGAACTGGACATACTTAAAGATGAACAGTTTTTCTTTGAGGAACAAGGAAAACCCTTTATCAGACATGATGAGCTAAAGGCACTACAGCGCCGTTATGAAATACAGCAAGCAGAAGCAGATGAGTATACGAAAGACTGGATTGCGTGTTTTGAACTTATTAACAAAATCATTCGTGTCGAAGAACTCAGGAAGGACGGCGACCTCAAAGATAAATTGATTGCGGTTGGCTCAGAGCAGGACGTTTGTCATGCTCTGAAGTTTATCGAAACTGACTCGGAATTATTGCATCTGTCTTTATTGTGCGAGGATGCTGAGTTCTATCCAGATTTGCTGGATGAACTTCGCAAAACACCGGTCATTCAAAAGCGTTCTGTGCAGCTGAGTCGGGTATTAATGAAAAAAGGTTTTGAGCCTGTTTTCATGGAAATGGACGATAAACAGCAGCTTATTGCTGCCAACGCAATGCTGCGCCAGATGGCTAAAATAGCTGATCCTGACGATAAACTTGAAGGATACCGCAAGGTGGTCGGTTATATTGAGGCAGGTGAATACCTGACTAATAATAACCTTTTTTCTGAGGGGATTCAGTCCCTTACCAGCAAAGCCATTCACCTTAGTCACATTGCCCTGCCTGACTTACTGGAGAACTAATGGAATTAAATATTGATATCATTCTTGCTGATTTGAAAGAAGGCAAAGTAAAGCGGACTCAGCAGAACCTTGAAAAGCTTAATGACACCTTGAAGAAATATGCTGAATCAGGCCAGCGAGACTTCTCCATCACAAAGATTGGGTTGGTGTCCGCTGCCGATGGCGGTCTTGCTTATGAAGCCCTGCGGGCTACCCGTAACGAGCATTACCGCACACTGATAAAGGCCTGGGCAGCCACTTGTAATACCAGTATCCAAAAGCCATTATCCGGTACCTCCCGGTCTAAATCTGTTCCCGCAGACTATAAACTTTTAGAGCGCATCCCGGACCTGGCGGTACGCGCCTTGTTTGGCCAAATCATTGCCGAGCGTAACCGCTACCGCAATGAAGTAAATCTGCTCAAACAACATGCCAATATCATCATCGACAAACGCCCCGTGCGGCAGTTTCAAACGACACCAGAATCTACGGTGGAGGTATTACCGTCCCTGTCAGGAATTCTCACCCACTCAGAAAAGAAAGCCCTGGCGTATTCCATATCTGAGGAATGCATGGATAAGAACAACTGGCAGATTACCCAGGCCGGGCAAGTAAAAGACACGGACTACAACAGTGAAGTTTTTCCACGAGGTTTTGTCACAGGGCTTCGAAAGTTATTGGATGTGGCAGATGAATAACGGCAAATGGCTATGTAAGCATTCCACATAATTGTCACCATTTTTCCCGTCTGGCGGGAGAAAATTCATATTGAAGTGGTTTACTGAATTTGGCCACCTGAACAGAGGTGATATGCTCACCTCAGAACAACACAGGTGTCATAATGAAAAAAAGAAATTTCAGCGCAGAGTTTAAACGCGAATCCGCTCAACTGGTCGTTGACCAGAACTACACCGTGGCAGATGCAGCCAGCGCTATGGATGTCGGCCTTTCCACAATGACGCGATGGGTGAAACAATTACGTGATGAACGGCAGGGCAAAACACCAAAAGCCTCCCCCATTACCCCGGAACAAATTGAAATCCGTGAGCTCAGGAAAAAGCTACAACGTATTGAAATGGAAAATGAAATATTAAAAAAGGCTACCGCGCTCTTGATGTCAGACTCCCTGAACAGTTCTCGATAATCGGGAAACTCAGGGCGCGTTATCCTGTGGCCACTCTCTGCCATGTGTTCGGGGTTCATCGCAGCAGCTACAAATACTGGAAAAACCGTCCTGAAAAGCCAGACGGCAGACGGGCTGTATTACGCAGTCAGGTACTTGAACTGCATGGCATCAGCCACGGCTCTGCCGGAGCAAGAAGCATCGCCACAATGGCAACCCAGAGAGGTTACCAAATGGGGCGCTGGCTTGCTGGCAGACTCATGAAAGAGCTGGGGCTGGTCAGTTGCCAGCAGCCGACTCACCGGTATAAGCGTGGCGGTCATGAGCACGTTGCTATCCCGAATCATCTTGAGCGACAGTTCGCCGTAACGGAACCAAATCAGGTGTGGTGCGGTGATGTGACCTATATCTGGACGGGTAAGCGCTGGGCGTACCTCGCCGTTGTTCTCGACCTGTTCGCAAGAAAGCCAGTGGGCTGGGCCATGTCGTTCTCGCCGGACAGCAGGCTCACCATGAAAGCACTGGAAATGGCATGGGAAACCCGTGGTAAGCCCGTCGGGGTGATGTTCCACAGCGATCAAGGCAGCCATTATACGAGCAGGCAGTTCCGGCAGTTACTGTGGCGATACCGGATCAGGCAGAGTATGAGTCGGCGTGGAAACTGCTGGGATAACAGCCCAATGGAGCGCTTCTTCAGGAGTCTGAAGAACGAATGGGTGCCGGCGACGGGCTATGTAAGCTTCAGCGATGCAGCTCACGCAATAACGGACTATATCGTTGGATATTACAGCGCACTAAGACCGCACGAATATAATGGTGGGTTAACGCCAAACGAATCAGAAAACCGATACTGGAAAAACTCTAACGCGGTGGCCAGTTTTTGTTGACCACTTCATATTTGTCTTTCTCTTCTGTTGAGGAAGCTGGAGTTGAAGGTTTGTTCGAAGATAAGGAAAGCTCAATCCCTAAAACAGTAAACACTCTGAATAGCCTTTCAAAACTGGCACTCGATGGATTGGATTCGAAACGTGCATAAGCTTGCTGTGACACTCCTAATCGCTCTGAAATAGCTTTCTGTGTGAGTCCATTAACTTTGCGAAAACCAATCAATATTGGACGTAAATGATCAAGATGCTTTATCGGATAGGCTTTATTCATTTTGAGATAACCACGCGTTGTTGCGTCTGAAACATGCTTCTGGAGTCTCATTTAACAACGTACAGGGTGTTAAAACAAGAATACAAACTATAGATTGTTAAACAAACATGTAGTAGCGCTTAAACCCTTATTGAAAGGGCTTTCTGCATGATGCTCGACTCAGAGAACATTATGAGTATGTTGCAGGATCTCTAAAGGTGAATCGTTCGTTTGCGAGAACTTAAGCTGTATGGAGGAAGAGGTCCTGAAAGAAGGCGTGGAGTGCGATCACTCGTGAAAATGGATAGCGCCTGCGTCCTTGTTGCCTAAGGATGGAGAATAGCGCAAGTCAGCCGCGCCTTGTGCGTATCGCGTGGGCAGTTCTCACTACCAGTTAAACTTTCTGCCGGTTAGCAGGGCAAGCGCTGTGACCGGCGTAACGACGAAGCACTTCCCCTATGGATAGACAGATAAGTTCTCTGATAGAAAGCAATTTATTATATTTAAAACACCATCCAATAATTTACAAAATAAACATTAAAAGACTCTCTAAATTAAATTCAGAGTCTCGTCATGAGATTTACAAATACATGATTGAAATGAATCGCTTTGAAACTGGCTGTTCAGACCTGATTAAACCTGCAAATTGTTTTTGCTCAGGGTGTCCCTAAGTGAAAAACTACTCACAAGTACATGAACAGGCTCTGTTTTTTATTATCTGGATAATTTGCCATTTCCTTTCAAAAGTTAGAAATCAAACCCAAATAACTCTTCCTTTTTTTATCCAGAAATGAGATTGACAACCATCTTTTAGCCATACAGAAGGATACAGGGAAGGTAAACTGTTATCGTCAAGAGCATAATCCCATCTGGGGTTGGCTTCTTCTATAACCAGTAACTCAATGGTTCGCTCACATCCACAGGGACACTTAAATCCAATACACCAATCCTCCGTGCCCTCTCTGGCGAGAATTATGGAACGAAGAGGCATCTTATCCGGTAATGAATCCTCATTAACGATGATCAGTTGCCTTGCCGGAAGTAAATATTCAAACTTGCGTAGAAAATAATAAAGAACCTTGTTGAAAAAAGACATTACATATCTCCCAGTTCAGGAATACCCAAAAGTGGTTCTTTCCTGCCAGCGGCTATACGGGGATTGGGAGCCCTGGCAATTGCATCTTCATCGATATAGTCCTCTTCAACGCCAGAAAGACTGAACAACGTTCGCGCATATCCCTTGTTAGGGTATTCACGAAAAGGGAAACATCTGGCGATATATTCCAGTACACATGCTGCCGCTGCCCTCATGTTCAGTGTTATTACAGCTGGAGCCTCTTCCTGTAGCCCTGTGATGTAACCTCTTTCGACTTGCTCGTCATACTCTTCTTCGCTCAGGTTTTCACGGTAGATAAGCTCCGGGGTGTATACATGCCGATCAGATAACGTAGAGCCACCGGGTTTTACATAGTCTATCCGTCCCGTGACATCCGTAATTTTTCTTCCATCCTCAGGATCAACATGCGTTGGTATTTTTACACCCACATCAAGCAGTGGGATTAAAAATGACGAAGCAATGCGATCTGCAATCATCCGAGCCTGGAAAGTATCAACACAGCAAAAAATCACATCTGCATTTGCCGCTGACAGAACGGCTTCTCGCGAGAAGATGGTGTCCTGAATGGGTTGGGCAATATCTTTTCCTCGTATATTGCGAATAGCTTGCGCAAACATATCAACCTTCGACCGGCCGCTCAGGGCATCATCAAGAGTCGAGTTCAGGATCCTGTTCAGATTTTTCTTTTCAATATGATCATGATCAATAAGAACTATTTCCCCAAATCCTAGCCGGGCAACCTGTTCGGCCACAATTGAACCTGTGCCAGATACACCAATGATAGCTGCGGTAAGTTTGTTAAAGGTGTCAGTCATACCCGATGTAAAAGCTATCGGTTGCTGGCTTAACTCATAAATACCATCCCACCAGTAGTGAATATCATCACCTGCGACAGTTACTAAATCCACATTCTCAGCGTATTTCCCCTTACGATAGAGCCGTGCACGCATGCTTCCTTCAGAGACCATAATTGCTGAACCATGAACAGTGTCAACGCCCTGATAAAGAGAAAGCATCGTCTGAGCATCACTTGCATCATCCGTATCCGAGAATTCAAGCAAACCGCCGGGATGTGAATGTACAAGAATAACTGTCATTAAAGTTTCTTCAGCGGCATCAATGGCTTTCTCCAGATAGCTACCAGGCCATGATATAAAGTCACTCGTCCTGGATACGCACTCTTCATATGGAACCGGAATTAGCTCCTTTGCCATGAGCTTCAGACGAACTCCTTCATAACGGTTACACACCAGGATTGCAGCCGCCTCTTTTCCGTCTCCTGGAAAAAGATGTTTCTTCAGAGAAGTATGGAGTTCCTGAGTTAAGATTAGACGACTTCCGTGGCTCATTGCTCCACCTCCTTTTGCAGACAACCATCAGCCATGGCCAGTTGAGAAATAACTGAATCGGTCTCAGGATCCCATGAGCGATGGCGAGACCATCGCTGATACGCAACACTATCAATAACCGCCGTAGCTTCCGTAGCCGGAATGTTGACGCCATTGACCCGAGCCAATGGTGGATAGACATAAAACATATCCAACATGTTTACGGGATAGCCAGATGTTATCGACAGTGCCAGATTTACCTGTTGATGATTATATCCTTCCGGCACCTCAAAACCGTGAATAATCAGCCATCGTGCATTGCCGTTCAGGCTGGTCTCCCAAAAATACCCCATTTCGTTAAGATAGCGCTCATCACTGGGCAGAAGACTGAACTCACGGCGCTTGGCAGGGGACTCTTCGCCATTGTTCACATCTTTCGGCGTAAGTCGCAGTTTCTCTATCCCGGGCGTGCGCAAATCGATGATATCATCAATATTCTTCTCAACTTTTGGCTGCCCTTCAACTTTGAGAAAGATATGCCATGCCTGATTGGGATTCAGCCCTGCCCGGATAACAGCATCCCGGATGACAACGGTCGGGGTATCAAAAGTAAATTCCTTACCCTGAACATTCAGCTTCCACGTTGCCTTTCTGCTGATGAAATGCTCAATCCCATCACCATCCAGATCGATAATCTGGTCATTTTGTATTTCAAGATCGGCTTCGTCTTCACGTTCAAGAAGAAGTTTTTTATTGTCGTCAATGTTTCCGAGCTTACGGACGTTATAACCAGTGATTAAGCGGCATGGCCACTCAAGACGTGCCCCGTCAATTGTAAAAAAATACGTGCGATCTGATTCAATAACGATGAAACGGCGAACATCAGAGCCAAGATGGACAACTTCATCAGGACGGATATCTTCCAGTGAACCATTCGGAAGAAACATCAGGACAACAGGCATTTGATCTGGTTTAAAACCTGATGCAGCAGAAATCTGTGAACCGTTTGGTGTACGGTCCTCAAGCGCGACCTGACGGAAAACGAGATGTTCATCTGCCACCTCAATGAAGTGGTCGTGGGGGTATTGGGAACGAATCTCTTGCATAAATATCTCCAGGAGTTCTTCAGCAGTAGCGCTTCAGAATCTCATTAAATAAAGCTGTTTAACCAGGTGTCAGAAAAAAACTGAACCACTGCGAAAACTATACATGCAGCAATCTGGTTAAATCAAGCTGTTTAAGCGGAAATATTTGGACCGGAGTATATAAACTCAATGCCTCCTGTTGGTGAGGACACTTCAGACCTCATGATAACCCCTTCACTGGAAAGTTTTTTAAGCCTTGTGCTCGCATTTTGAACTGATATGTTGAGAGACTTAGCGACATTTGCCGTACTAACGCCATTACGTCCTAACACGACGTCAAGCAACGCCTTTGTCGAGCTTTTCGCTTCAGGGCCAATAACCCGCACTCCGCCAGCCAAAACCACTATCATAGACTGTTGCTTTGCAATGGCAGCATAGTCCCAGTTATCGATGAGATCTGTTGAGCTGACATCGGTGATAAAGAAATACTTTTCCCCACAAAGCTGCTTTGCAAGCGCAATGACACTTTCACGTGGAAAAGAGGAATCGGTAGCCACAATTCCTTCAAGAGAGATTTCAAAAGACTTGCAGCCAGGGTTTGAGTCAACGACATTTTGAAGTCGCTTAAACACTTCCCGCCCCAAAACATTTCCAAATGGATGGTTATTGTTTTCAGTGAGTTCCAGCAGTTTGACTTTCATACAATCCTGCTTCTTATGGTTAATTTAAGGAGATGATACTAATCATAGCCCAGGAAAAAATCAAAGCAAACTTGTGTGCCCTTAATCAACGCGAGCCTTTTTTTGCTGGTAATTTCAGTTATAACACCATTCTTGTAGGTAATTCTCAACTCAAAGTCAGGTTGTCGGACAAGAACAACAGCATCATATTTTGCGGCCAGATCCTGAGAACGCTTCAGACCCAGTCCCCGAGCTGCCTCGTCAGGTGCAGACCCAAATTGGCTCAACCCACCATTTTTAAGCGCATGGGTAACCAAGAATAAATCAGCATCTTCGCCTGATGACTCCAGTTCCTCGAAAATTTCAGGATAATGTTTTTTAAGATTACGTTTCAATGTCGTGGCAATACCCAAACCACTATCTGAAATGACGGTCTGAATGTGGCGCCGCTTACCTTTATATAACTGTAACGCTGCAAACCCAGGAATCGGGCTCTCACTGTGATCCCGGACATTACCAATCAGCTCTGAAAATATGGTGAACACCGCCATGTAGTACTTTTGGCCGGCATGGACTACAAACTTCTTAGTTAACTTTACAGGGATAGAGTTATCAAAATCATCAAGGTCTATAGAGGCTATCTCAACCAGATTGTCACTGTTTCCCTGATAGCGTTGTGCCCTTGAATTCGTTGGTCTCTCAGGCTTGACTAACACATCAGGATGCAAATGATCAAAAAAACCTAACCGGTTCAGGTAGTTTTTCGCAGAAGGGCATTTGCTAAAATCGAGTTCTATGGATTTTCCAGAATATGCAGCCTGATTTGCCAATGCAATTATCCTTGCTCCAGCCGCCAATAAAATAGAGCAACTTTCCGGGAAGCTTATGCTGCATCTGCGCGCAGAGGCGCTCAACAGACATCCCGAAGCTGATAAGTTAGCTTCAAAAATATTTTCATCGATCCAAGCGTCGCCATCCAGAACCAGAACATATTCATCGTCAACATACCATTTCCATTCGACCCGTTTGAGTCCCTCTGCATGGCTATATAAAAATGAATTCAGGGCTGACTTGTCAGCATATCCGAGAGTTTTAGCTATCTGTTTGCCTGTCAGGCCGGGAGATTCCCGAAGCAGCTCTTTGATTTTCTCTGTATCGAACAGCATTCGATAAAATCCTTAAAGAGAAATTATTCCTTTCCCTGTCCGGCAACTACCGGCCCCCTGTAAAGATTCACAGGCTGAGAAAGAGCAGAGGGGTGCATCTGATGTAACAAAGCGATAATTATATGTGGTGCTCCGGTTCGAGGTAAACAGCCGACAGGATAAAAATGCAGATCCTGCGAGTCCTTTACATCTCAGCGCCTGGAGTATCTGTCGAAACACTTCATATCAATATCAACTGATGAGTAGACGAGGGATGCCTGTTTAGTGACCTGAGTGCATTTTACGCATGGGATCTGAATAAATGTGATGAAGAATTGCGAGCAATAGAGCAGAAAATTTGAGGGAGATATGCATATAAAAAATCATTATTAGGCAACACGTCGGACTGAGTTATTGTCGCCTAATAATAATGATATTCATTTAGCTTGAATGTGAATAGCTACATTATTAAGACACAATAGTAAGGTGTATGAGGCAGCAGGACCGCCACCTTTGAAATTTTTAGGAAGAAAATCGTACACACCGCTATACACAGTGTGTACATCTTAAGATGTAGGCCAAAACATTAATATGTAATCATTATTTTCAAGTCACAATCAATAAACACCCTATTAACTGTATACTCAAGTATGCTGGCTTTTTTTATATTTGGAACCGCTTACACGCCAGTCCATGTACCTCGCTTTCGGAATAATCTCTTTGCGTGATGGCATTTCTTGTGCTGTTACATTTCCTTTCAGTTAAGTCTGAAATGTATTCTTTCGCGATGCATATCACCTCATTTACCTCTATATTTTCAAAGCTTTAATAATTTTTACGGTTACACACCAGTGTAACCGATTACACCAATGTGATTAATCTCACATATTTTTACGGGTCACTCACCTACCCTTAACATCAATAAAACTGATAACCCAACTGGAGGGCATAATGCCTGACAATAAAAAACAGGGGCGTACGTCCAACAAGGCGATGACATTCTTCGTCTGCTTCCTCGCCGCCCTGGCAGGTTTACTTTTTGGCCTGGATATCGGCGTGATTGCTGGCGCCCTTCCCTTCATCGCAGACGAATTCCAGATTAACGCGCATACCCAGGAATGGGTGGTCAGCTCGATGATGTTTGGCGCAGCGGTTGGTGCTGTCGGCAGCGGCTGGCTCTCCTTCAAGCTCGGACGTAAAAAGAGCCTAATGATTGGTGCCATTCTCTTCGTCGCCGGTTCACTCTTCTCTGCTGCCGCCCCTAACGTTGAAGTGCTTATTCTTTCCCGCGTACTGCTGGGGCTGGCCGTCGGCGTCGCGTCCTACACCGCCCCGCTCTATCTCTCTGAAATTGCGCCAGAGAAAATTCGCGGCAGTATGATTTCGATGTACCAATTGATGATCACCATCGGTATTCTCGGGGCTTATCTTTCCGATACCGCGTTCAGCTACAGCGGGGCATGGCGCTGGATGCTTGGCGTGATCATCATCCCGGCCATTTTGCTGCTGATTGGCGTCTTCTTCCTGCCGGACAGCCCACGCTGGTTTGCCGCAAAGCGCCGCTTCCACGATGCCGAACGGGTGCTGCTGCGCCTGCGCGACACCAGTGCGGAGGCGAAAAACGAGCTGGAAGAGATCCGCGAAAGCCTGAAGGTGAAGCAGTCTGGCTGGGCGCTGTTTAAAGAGAACAGCAACTTCCGTCGCGCAGTATTCCTCGGCGTGCTGCTGCAGGTGATGCAACAGTTCACCGGGATGAACGTCATCATGTATTACGCGCCAAAAATCTTTGAGCTGGCGGGTTATACCAACACCACCGAGCAGATGTGGGGCACCGTCATCGTCGGCCTGACCAACGTGCTGGCGACCTTTATCGCGATCGGCCTGGTGGACCGCTGGGGACGTAAACCGACCCTGACGCTGGGCTTCCTGGTCATGGCGATCGGTATGGGCGTGCTGGGTACCATGATGCACGTCGGCATCCACTCCCCAACCGCACAGTATTTTGCGGTAGGCATGCTGCTGATGTTTATCGTCGGGTTCGCGATGAGCGCCGGTCCGCTGATTTGGGTACTGTGTTCTGAGATCCAGCCGCTGAAAGGGCGTGATTTTGGTATCACCTGCTCAACTGCAACCAACTGGATTGCCAACATGATCGTCGGCGCGACGTTCCTGACCATGCTCAATACCCTGGGCAATGCCAACACCTTCTGGGTCTACGCCGGTCTGAACATCTTCTTTATTGTGTTGACCATCTGGCTGGTTCCAGAAACCAAACATGTTTCACTGGAACATATTGAACGTAACCTGATGAAAGGTCGTCCACTGCGCGAAATCGGCGCACACGACTAATCCTCTTGCGGGAGGCGCCTCTTGCGCCTCCCCGCTTCGCGCTTTATGCTCTGCCCCTATGAAAGCTCCCCGTCTCCCCATCGCCCTTCAGCAAGCCGTTATGCGCAGCCTGCGGGAAAAACTCGCCCAGGCGAACCTGAAGCTCGGTCGGAATTACCCTGAACCGAAGCTCGTCTATCAGCAGCGTGGCACCGCGGCGGGTACTGCCTGGCTGGAATCGTATGAGATCCGCCTGAACCCGGTGTTGATGATGGAAAACCAGCAGGCGTTTATTGAGGAAGTGGTGCCGCATGAGCTGGCTCACCTCCTGGTGTGGAAACATTTTGGTCGCGTCGCGCCGCACGGAAAAGAGTGGAAGTGGATGATGGAGGCAGTACTGGGCGTTCCGGCGCGCAGAACTCATCAGTTCGAGCTGGAATCTGTACGTCGCAATACGTTCCCCTACCGCTGCCAGTGTCAGCAGCATCAGCTTACCGTCCGCCGCCATAATCGCGTGGTCCGCGGCGAAGCGACCTACCGCTGCGTCAAATGCGGCGAACCGCTTATTGCGGAGTAATCATTTGAACATTCAGGAACTTTCCTGATCTGACTGATTGCATACAGGAAAAACATTCGTTACGTTGCGGGCTCGTTTTGACACGGAGTGTAAGATGTCCCGTAATTTTTCTCTCGCGGTCGCCTTTCTGACGACAGCGTTCTCAGGCCATGCTCTGGCCGATGGTATCAACAGTTTTTCCCAGGCCAAGGCAGCAGGCGTGAAGGTGAACGCCGATGTGCCGGGCGATTTCTACTGCGGCTGTAAAATTAACTGGCAGGGTAAAAAAGGGGTCGTGGACCTGGAGTCCTGCGGCTATAAGGTGCGTAAAAACGAAAACCGCGCCAGCCGCATCGAATGGGAGCATGTCGTTCCGGCATGGCAGTTTGGCCACCTGCGCCAGTGCTGGCAGGATGGCGGTCGTAAAAACTGTTCTAAAGATCCTGTCTACCGCCAGATGGAAAGCGATATGCATAACCTGCAGCCTGCCGTGGGTGAAGTGAACGGTGACCGCGGCAACTTTATGTACAGCCAGTGGAACGGTGGCGAAGGCCAATATGGCCAGTGCGGCATGAAGGTGGATTTTAAAGAAAAAGTCGCCGAGCCGCCTGCCCGCGCGCGCGGCAGCATCGCCCGCACCTACTTCTACATGCGTGACCGCTACGACCTCAACCTCTCCCGTCAGCAGACGCAGCTGTTCAATGCGTGGGATAAGCAATATCCGGTGACGGAGTGGGAATGTCAGCGCGACGAACGCATCGCCAGAGTCCAGGGGAATCATAACCCGTACGTCCAGCGGGCTTGCCAGGCGCAAAAGAGCTAACCTACACTACGGCAATTCGCTTATCTCGCATGACATATGGAATTTTTGACTATGCGCATTCCTCGCATTTACCACCCTGAACTGATTACCGCAGGTCGCGAAATCACCCTGTCTGACGACGCCGCCAACCACGTTGGCCGCGTGCTGCGCATGGGGGCTGGGCAGGCAATACAGCTTTTCGACGGCTCTAATCAGGTTTTCGAGGCGGAAATCACCCGGGCGGATAAAAAAAGCGTGCATGTGAATGTGTTGCGCGGTGAAGTGGACGATCGTGAATCGCCGCTGCACATCCACCTGGGCCAGGTCATGTCCCGCGGGGAAAAGATGGAATTCACCATTCAAAAATCCATTGAGCTGGGTGTAAGCCTCATTACGCCACTTTTTTCCGAGCGCTGTGGCGTTAAACTGGATGCGGAACGTCTGAACAAAAAGATCCAGCAGTGGCAGAAAATTGCCATTGCGGCGTGTGAACAGAGCGGCCGCAACCGCATACCGGAGATCCGCCCGGCAATGGACCTGGAGGACTGGTGTGCCGAAGAGGAGAGCGGACTGAAGCTCAATCTTCATCCGCGCGCCAGCGCCAGCATTAATACGCTGCCGCTGCCCGTTGAACGTGTACGCCTGCTGATTGGCCCCGAAGGCGGCCTGTCGGCGGACGAAATTGCGATGACGGCGCGTTACCAGTTTACTGATATTCTGTTGGGACCTCGCGTTCTGCGCACTGAGACAACGGCACTCACGGCCATTACCGCGCTACAGGTACGGTTTGGCGATCTGGGTTGAAGTATAAACGGAGAAGAACATGATTAAGCTCGGCATCGTGATGGACCCCATCGCAAACATTAACATCAAGAAAGATTCCAGCTTCGCTATGTTGCTGGAAGCGCAGCGTCGCGGCTATGAGCTCCACTATATGGAGATGAACGATCTTTACCTGATCAACGGTGAAGCCCGCGCGCGTACCCGCATCGTTAACGTCGAGCAGAACTACGACAAATGGTACGAGTTTGGCACCGAGCAGGATATTGCCCTGGCCGATCTCAACGTTATTCTGATGCGTAAAGATCCGCCGTTCGACACCGAATACATCTACTCCACCTATATCCTTGAGCGTGCCGAAGAGAAAGGGACGCTGATCGTCAATAAGCCGCAGAGCCTGCGCGACTGCAACGAGAAGCTTTATACCGCCTGGTTCTCAGACCTGACGCCTGAAACGCTGGTGACCCGCAGCAAAGCTCAGCTGAAGGAGTTCTGGCAAAAACACGGCGATATCATCATGAAGCCGCTGGACGGCATGGGCGGCGCGTCTATTTTCCGCGTGAAGGAAGGCGACCCGAACATTGGCGTGATTGCCGAAACCCTGACCGAACTGGGTACCCGCTACTGCATGGCCCAGAACTATCTGCCCGCCATTAAAGATGGCGACAAACGCGTTCTGGTCGTGGATGGCGAACCCGTACCTTACTGCCTGGCACGTATCCCACAGGGTGGCGAAACGCGCGGTAACCTGGCGGCCGGTGGACGCGGTGAGCCGCGCCCGTTGACAGAAAGCGACTGGGAAATTGCCCGCCGCGTTGGCCCAACGCTTAAAGCCAAAGGCCTGATCTTTGTTGGCCTGGACATTATTGGCGATCGCCTGACGGAAGTGAACGTCACCAGCCCAACCTGCATTCGCGAAATCGAAGCGGAGTTCCCGATCTCGATCACCGGAATGCTGATGGACGCTATCGAAAAACGTTTACAGAAATAATCTGTGACAGCGCCCGGCTTTATCCCCATACTGGGCGCTGTCGCTTTTTTAAACCAGGAAACAGTACCTCTGACAATGAATTTACAGCATCACTTTCTTATTGCCATGCCTGCTCTCCAGGATCCGATTTTTCGCCGCGCCGTGGTTTATATTTGTGAATACAATGAAGACGGCGCGATGGGCATTATCATCAATAAGCCGCTGGAAAACCTGCAGGTTGAAGGGATTCTGGACAAGCTGAAAATCCCGGCTGAAGCGCGACTGCCGGAGATCCGGCTTGATAAACCGGTGATGCTGGGTGGACCACTTGCAGAAGATCGCGGCTTTATCCTTCATACCCCGCCGGTATTCTCTTCCAGTATCCGCATCTCCGATAACACCGTGATCACCACCTCGCGCGACGTTCTCGAAACGCTGGGTACCGCAGAACAGCCTTCCGAAGTGCTGGTGGCGCTGGGTTACTCGTCGTGGGAGAAAGGCCAGCTTGAGCAGGAAATCCTCGATAACGCCTGGCTTACCGCACCAGCGGACATGAATATTCTGTTTAAAACCCCGATAGCCGATCGCTGGCGCGATGCGGCAAAACTGATTGGCATTGATATTCTGACCATGCCTGGTGTCGCGGGGCACGCCTGATGAGCGGAACACTTTTGGCCTTTGATTTTGGTACCAAAAGCATTGGCGTCGCTGTGGGTCAGCGCATCACCGGTACCGCGCGTCCACTCACGGCCCTGAAGGCCAACGACGGCACGCCTGACTGGAATCTTATCGAACGTCTGCTGAAAGAGTGGCAACCGGATGATGTTATCGTTGGGCTGCCGCTGAATATGGACGGCACCGAACAACCCCTTACCGCCCGCGCACGTAAGTTCGCCAATAAAATCCATGGCCGCTTTGGCGTCTCCGTGAAGCTTCACGACGAGCGTCTTAGCACCGTCGAAGCGCGTGCTGGCCTGTTTGAGCACGGCGGCTTCCGGGCGCTCAACAAAGGCAGCGTAGACTCCGCCTCTGCCGTCATCATCCTCGAAAGCTATTTCGAACAGGGCTATTAATCTCAGGGGCCTATAGCCGCCCCTGCGCCCGTCTCTCCGCCACGCTTTGATCAAAGTTCTGCATTCCCGCCTGCTGGCCTGTTTGAATGATACCGGGCAGTTGCCACGTTTTTCCTTCACGAATCAGATTTGCCGCCGCCGGGGTATTCACCAGCAGTTCATACAGCGCGACACGCCCACCCTGCAGGTCGGGAAGCAGCCTCTGTGCCAGCACCGCACGCAGGCTACCGGCCAGCTGGTTACGTACCGGGTCTTTCTCCTGCGCCGGGAAGGTGTCCACCAGCCGCTCAATGGCCTGCGAGGCACCCCGCGTATGCAGTGTCGCCAGCACCAGATGCCCGGTCTCCGCCGCCGTCAACGCGAGACGGATCGTCTCTGCATCACGCAGCTCCCCCAGCAAAATCACATCTGGATCCTCGCGTAACGCTCCGCGCAGCGCCTCGATAAAAGACGGGCAGTGCTGACCTATCTCCCGCTGCTGAATCAGGCAGCGTTCGCTCCGGTACAGATACTCCACCGGATCTTCAAGCGTGAGGATATGCCCGTCAGTATGGTGGTTGAGAAAATCGACCATCGCCGCCAGAGTAGTGGATTTGCCGCTGCCGGTCGCCCCCGTCACCAGAATCAACCCGTTGTCACTGGATAACAGTTCCGGAATGGCACGCGGCACGCCCAGCGAAGAGAGTGGCGAACAGGTGCGTGGCAGCAACCGCAGGGCGATGGACACCCCGTTAATCTGCTTAAACGCACTCCCGCGCAGACGCTGGCCTTCTGCCACCGTCACGGCAAAATCGACCTGACCGTGAGCCCACCAGCTTCCCTGCTGCTCATCATTGAGCCACGCTTTTAATAACGCCCCGACATCTGGCGGCGGAAACGGCGCGGGTTCAAGGCGTCCTGACCGGCGCCAGCGGGGTGGCGAATCACTGCACAGGTGTAGATCGGAGACGTTATGCTTTACACTAAGGGCCACCATTTCTTCCACATCCATAGACTACTCCTCGGAAAATGAACGACATTGCGCATAACCTGGCACAGGTCCGGGACAAAATCTCAGCTGCCGCAACGCGTTGCGGCCGTGCTTCAGAAGAAATTACGCTCCTTGCAGTCAGCAAAACCAAGCCTGCGAGCGCCATCGCAGAAGCGATTGATGCAGGCCAGCGCGCATTTGGTGAGAACTACGTGCAGGAAGGCGTGGATAAAATTCGCGACTTCCGGGAAAAGGGGAATACGGATCTTCAGTGGCACTTTATTGGTCCACTGCAGTCGAACAAAAGCCGTCTGGTGGCTGAGCACTTCGACTGGTGCCATACGATTGACCGTCTGCGCATTGCCACACGCCTGAACGAACAACGCCCGGCAGAGATGCCAGCGCTTAACGTGCTGATACAAATCAACATCAGCGACGAAAACAGCAAGTCTGGCATTGCGCTGAGCGAGCTGGATGCGCTGGCCGCAGACGTGGCCGCCCTGCCACGCTTAACCCTGCGTGGGCTGATGGCTATTCCGGCGCCAGAGTCAAGTTATGAAAGGCAGTTTGCCGTGGCACAGCAAATGGCTGTAGCATTTGAGGCGCTTAAAGCGCGCTACAACACTGTAGACACGCTTTCTCTGGGCATGTCGGATGATATGGAAGCCGCCATCGCGGCAGGCAGCACTATGGTGCGCATCGGTACCGCCATTTTCGGTGCGCGCGACTACTCCAAATAATAAGGAAACCTGAGGAACGCCATGAAGACGTTGACTTTCCTGCTCTCAACGGTCATTGAGCTGTATACGATGGCGCTTTTGCTGCGCGTCTGGATGCAGTGGGCCCGTTGTGATTTTTACAATCCGTTCTCCCAGTTTGTCGTGAAAATCACGCAACCTATTGTCGGGCCCCTGCGCCGTATTATCCCGGCCATGGGTCCCATCGACAGCGCTTCGCTGCTGGTAGCGTTTATTCTTAGCGTTATCAAAGCCATCGTGCTGTTTATGGTCATCACCTTCCAGCCGATTATCTGGATTGCCGCCGTGCTGATTCTGATCAAAACCGTCGGTCTGCTGATTTTCTGGGTGCTGCTGGTGATGGCCATCATGAGCTGGGTGAGCCAGGGGCGTAGCCCGGTAGAGTATGCCCTGATTCAGCTGGCCGAGCCGCTGCTGCGTCCGATCCGTAACTTACTTCCCTCTATGGGCGGCATCGACTTCTCCCCGATGATTCTGGTTCTGCTGCTCTATGTGATCAACATGGGGATCGCTGAACTGCTGCAGTCTACGGGCGACATGCTGTTGCCGGGGCTGTGGATGGCGCTATGAGTGCCGTAAGCACCTGCGCTGACGGGCTGGTTTTGCGGCTGTATATTCAGCCGAAAGCCAGCCGTGACAGTATTGTTGGACTGCATGGCGACGAGTTAAAAGTCGCCATCACCGCCCCGCCGGTTGACGGTCAGGCAAACGCGCATCTGACCAAATATCTGGCAAAACAGTTTCGCGTGGCCAAAAGCCAGGTCATCATTGAAAAAGGCGAACTGGGGCGGCATAAACAGGTAAAAATCCTCAACCCGCAATCCATCCCGACGGAAGTCGCGGCTTTGACAGAACAGGACTAAACCATGCAGAAAGTTGTTCTCGCGACCGGCAACGCCGGTAAAGTGCGCGAGTTGGCCTCGCTATTAAATGATTTTGGGCTGGATGTGGTCGCTCAGACCGATCTTGGCGTAGATTCTGCCGAAGAGACGGGGCTGACGTTTATTGAAAACGCGATCCTGAAAGCACGCCATGCCGCGCAGATTACCGGTCTGCCCGCCATTGCCGATGACTCCGGTCTGGCCGTCGATTTTCTTGGCGGCGCGCCGGGGATTTACTCTGCTCGTTATTCCGGTGTTGATGCAACCGACCAGCAGAATCTGGAAAAGCTGCTTGTTGCCCTGAAAGACGTACCGGACGAACAGCGGACCGCACAGTTCCACTGCGTGCTGGTCTATCTGCGTCACGCAGAGGACCCGACGCCGATCGTCTGCCACGGTAGCTGGCCGGGCGTGATTACCCGTGAAGCTGCGGGCAACGGCGGTTTTGGCTACGACCCGATTTTCTTTGTCCCGTCCGAGGGCAAAACCGCAGCGGAACTGACCCGCGAAGAGAAAAGCGCGATGTCCCACCGTGGGCGCGCACTGAAACTGTTACTGGAAGCACTGCGTAATGGCTAATTTGCCACCTCTGAGTCTTTATATTCACATCCCGTGGTGCGTGCAGAAATGCCCGTACTGCGATTTCAACTCGCACGCGCTGAAAGGTGAAGTGCCGCACGATGACTACGTTGCGCATCTGCTGGCTGACCTGGACGCCGATGTACCTTACGCACAGGGACGTGAAGTTAAGACCATTTTCATTGGTGGCGGTACGCCGAGCCTGCTGTCAGGCCCGGCGATGCAGACGCTGCTGGACGGCGTGCGTGCGCGCCTGAACCTGGCCGCGGATGCTGAAATTACGATGGAAGCCAACCCCGGTACCGTTGAGGCCGATCGTTTTGTCGAGTATCAGCGTGCAGGCGTGAACCGTATTTCCATCGGCGTGCAGAGCTTTAGCGAGCCAAAACTGAAGCGCCTGGGGCGCATTCACGGCCCTGAGGAAGCAAAGCGTGCGGCAAACCTGGCGACAGGACTGGGTCTGCGCAGCTTTAACCTCGATTTGATGCACGGCCTGCCGGACCAGTCGCTCGACGAAGCGCTGGACGATCTGCGCCAGGCGATTGAACTTAACCCGCCGCATCTGTCCTGGTATCAGCTCACCATTGAACCCAACACGCTGTTTGGTTCCCGTCCTCCGGTACTGCCGGATGACGACGCACTGTGGGATATTTTCGAGCAGGGCCACCAGTTGTTAACCGCTGCGGGGTATCAGCAGTACGAGACGTCTGCTTATGCGAAACCGGGGTATCAGTGTCAGCACAACCTGAACTACTGGCGTTTTGGCGACTACCTGGGAATTGGCTGCGGCGCGCACGGTAAGGTGACTTTCCCGGACGGTCGCATTCTGCGTACCGCCAAAACCCGCCACCCGCGAGGGTATATGGAAGGCCGTTATCTCGAGCGCCAGCACGACGTTGAGGCGGCGGATAAACCGTTTGAGTTCTTTATGAACCGCTTCCGCCTGCTGGAAGCCGCGCCGCGCGCGGAATTTGCGCGTTACACCGGTCTGCCGGAGTCAGTGATTCGTCCTCAGATTGACGAGGCGCTGGCGCAGGGGTATCTGACTGAGTGTGAAGATTACTGGCAGATCACCGAGCACGGCAAACTGTTCTTAAATTCCCTTCTTGAGCTGTTCCTCGCCGACGATTCCTGAAGGCTAATTCAGGTTTTTGCATCCCGTTCTGCCAGCTGAGGGAAAGGCTGGCAGAGTGTGGGGATGGAAAACTCAAAACGACTTCGCAAACAAATGACGCCCGAAGAATTTCGCCTCTGGTATTTGCTCAGAGGTCGTCGGTTCTTTGGCTATAAGTTTCGCCGCCAGATGCCGATTGGGCCGTATGTAGCAGATTTTGCCTGTTTTAAGGCGAAATTGATTATTGAGCTCGACGGAGGGCAACATCAAAGCAAAGAGAAATACGATTCACGTCGTACAGAGTTTTTGCATACAAATGGCTGGGAAGTCGTGCGATTCTGGAACAATGAATTTACTTCTCAGGAAGAGGAAGTGCTGACGGTTATTCTTCAAAAATTGCAGAGCCTGATGCCCTCACCCTAACCCTCTCCCACAGGGAGAGGGAACGTTTACACCCTCTCCCCTGGGGAGAGGGCCGGGGTGAGGGGCCCAGCGCGCAGAGGATTACTTCAACGTCCCCACCAGCGCCTTCCGGCTATCTTCCAGCGACACCACGCGTTTACACACGTCTTTGCCGAACTGCTGGAAATCATCTTCCTGGTTCTTCCACTCGTTCTGAATTGAGGTCTGCAAGCCGCCCAGACTGCCCAGCACGCCCTGCAGCGGGTTACCGCCGCCCTTCAGGACCGCTTTAGCCCCCATCTCGTTGATGCTGTCCTGCAGGATGCCGCCCATCGCCTGATTCACCAGCTGCTGTCCGTCAGCACGGACCTGATCAATCGCCTTGTAGTGGAACGTCAGGCCATCAGAGCGCGTCTCGATAATCCGGTTCATCTGCTCTTTGAGCTGCTTATCGAGCTTCGTGTGTAGAGACATTAAAGTTGTATCCTTTAACCTGAAAAAGACTTTAAAGTTGTAAAGTTTTAAAAAAA
>NZ_JBMKHA010000036.1:0-28778 GCF_049238365.1 Enterobacter cloacae complex sp. IR53030 | reverse complement strand
GGTTCATGTGCAGCTCCATCAGCAAAAGGGGATGATAAGTTTATCACCACCGACTATTTGCAACAGTGCCCGCACGCCTGTTACCGGCCATTGCTGATCTTATGAGCAGTGAGGTCTTCCCACTTACCTGAATCACCGCCTTTCTGGCACTGTACTGGCCAGAAATGTTATCGCCGGCGTCACTTTTGACGGCCGATTTTTGTTATTCACAAATAACTGCAAGGGATTATTTCATATGGCGCTAACCGATGGTTTTGCAAAGCGCTAACCGTCAGTCTTTCAGGGTGCGTGGTTCCTTTTAAACATCAGCTCTGTATCTCTTTTAAAAATCCTTTAATAAATCCTGTAAACACATAACCTGTTCATCGCCTGCCCTGTGGACAGGCTCCTGATAATGCCCGCCCTTGCAGCGACCTGACGGTCGCGCCGGTTCGGCAACACCAAAGAGAGCTCCCATCGCTTCGCGACGGGCCCCGGCCGGAGAATTAAATTAGTTACAGCATTCATAATGAGATTCATCATAAAACAAGCGCTGGTTTGCCGGCCAGGAGCCCCTCCCCACCACTGAAAAGCGCCGCCGCCCCCGGCCGAAGGCCGGGAGTAGTGTCGCTTTTAATGATGGGTGTTGTAACTACTCTTCTTCATCGCTGTGGGTGGAGCTGCGGTCAGTTGTCGGGTACACGCTCGTAAGCGGCCCTGCGGCCCGCTAACGCGGAGATACGCCCCGGCTGCGGCTGACGCCCTGCCGGGACCACTCCGACCGCGTACAGAGGCGTCTGAGACGTTTTAAGCGGGTATGGCTTGGCAGCTACCATGTTAAGTTCCCTGGTGTCGCTGAGATTTTTTATGAACATCCCCCTAAGCGTCAGCAGCAAGCTGCCGCCGCTAAGGCCCCGGAAATCACGCCCTTTACGTCGTAAACGCCGTAAAGCCCGCTCACCGGGGTTAAAAGGGATTACTTTGACTTCTTCATTGCTGTTAGATGGTTAAGGCTAATCAGGGCAGGGGGTAGGGTGGCAGAATTTATAGCCCGGTAACCGGCTACGCCGGGCTTTCGGCGCCATTTGACTCCACAGACACATGTAACCTCATCTGGCGCCTCCATGCCGCTGACGCGGCATCCAGAAGTTTCCCGATGCTGTAAGTCTTAACGTCTGCTTTGTGCCAAATGCTGACGCTCAGGAATTGAGTTTCAGGTACTTTAAAAGCGAGGCTAGAGACTCGACAGGTCCAGCGTGACAACTAGGTGAGCGGGTTTCATCCCAGGGCATTGCATCATCAGTGCAGAAGTCTCCTGCACATTCCATTTCAAGACGTTCGTCAATTAAACCAACAGGAACCCAGACATAAGGTACGTCTCGCAGACTGTTAGGCACAGTTGAGCCACATACATTGCAAAAATCTGTACGGTACCCCGTTGGCTTAGACCATGAAGCAATGCAGTTTTCCCCTTTAATCCAGCGAAACTCACTGTCTTTGACTAGTGTGGCGAGATTGTAACCCACGCCGCTCTGCTTTCTGCAAAGCGAGCAATGACAACGATAAAACACTGCTGGTTTATGAGTAAGTTCAAATTCAATTGTTCCACACAAACAAGATCCATTCATTTCAAAACCATTCCTGCAAGGCCTAAGAGATTTTATGAAACATTACCATCTTTTTTGTACTGAATAGGAGCGCTCTTTTTGGCAACTCAAAATCAGCTATCAGTCGGTCTGAATATCCGCTCTTCGCTCATAACGGACTGCGCTCACTTATTGCAGTGAGCGTTACCTTGTGTTTAATGCCAGCCTGGTATAGTCAGGTTGACAGTGCCGGTTTCAGGTCTTCGTCATTAAAAACGGTTCCGGTCTTCAGGACGCCATAACACCAGTGCACCAGTTTCCGCATCAGCGCGCCAATGGCCACCATTTTAGGTTTACCCCGCAGGCACATCTCATCGTAAATATTACGCATTCGCTTATTGTAGATTTTTCCGCACAGGGCGGACATGTAAAGCTTCGCTCTCAACTGAGGGGGGCCGATTTTCGACATCCGCGGCCGGCGCCGGACCGATGTGCCTGAGCGTTTCTCGATCGGCACCACGCCCAGAAAGGCGGCAGCCTGCTCAGCCGATACAAAGTTATGGCTGCGAAGCACGACCAGCATATGCATCCCCAGCTGGGGACCAACCGATTTAATTGAGGTCAGCAGTGTATAATCACGCCTCAGTGCAGGGCTGGCTTTGATATGTGCTTTTATCTGCCGCTCGATATTACTTACCTCCTCGCGCAGAAGCTGCGCCATACGCCTGCAGGAACTGATAATATCTGCAGGTGTGTCTGTCGACAGGTATTTTTCCAGCCTGTTCTCCTCACGCAGGGCATCACCCAGCAGAACATCCCGCCGTCGCAGGAGTGCACCGAGATATCTGATTTCGGGTGCCGGCGGCTCCCAGCGGTGTGGCTTCTTAAGGAATGCGTAACAGGCCAGCATATACGCATCCACCTTATCCGTTTTTGTCATGATTCCCATGCCACGCGCAAACTCCCGACTACGGTGAGGGTTGGCCAGAGAAACCCGGAAACCGGCATCATGTAATTCAGTGGCCAGCCGTTCGTGATAAACACCGGTAGCTTCCATTACCACATGAACATCTTCCGGACTGCAATGTTGAAGCCTGAGCCAGCGAAGAATATTTTCAACTGAATGTCTGTTATTCTGGATGTTACGGGTTTTTATGCGTCCTTTGATACCGTCATAAAGCATGCAAAGATCCAGGGTGTTTTTACTTACGTCAATGCCGACTGGAAACATGGTCAAACTCCTCTCACATAAACCGTCACGCCTGTTCGCCTTGTACATACGGAGTCGAGCTCCCGATAACCGTTCAACCTGATGTGCTGGCGTGAAAGGTGAAGCGGAGGGCCATGTGCTGCAAATCAAGGTTCAGCGGTGCCGACTTTTCTGACCTTAAGGGAAGGGGGCGGCTCACTCTGCTTCAGTGGTGGTAGCTAATCACCACAAACTGTTAGATACAAGCCACCGTGGCGGATGTCACCCAGGTCGACAAACTGCTGCACGGCGACGAGAACGTCGTCTGCGCCGATGACGGCTACACAGGCGTCGAAAAGCGCTCCGAGCATGCCGACCGAGAAGTGATCTGGCAGGTCGCAGCACGCCGCAGCACCTACAAGATGCTCGATAAACGCAGCGCCCTGTACAAAGCCAAGCGCAAGATCGAGAAGGCCAAGGCGCAAGTGCGAGCGAAGGTAGAGCCCCCGTTTCGCGTGATCAAGCGGCAGTTCGGCTACACCAAGGTACGTTTCCGAGGGCTGGTGAAGAACACTGCACAACTGGTGACGCTGTTTGCCCTGTCGAACCTATGGATGGCCCGCCGACATTTGCTGGCAAGCGCAGGAGAGGTGCGCCTGTAATGCGGAAAATGGCCGTCGCAAGGTGCTCGCGACGGCTGAAAGCACCGAAATGAGCGGGTGATCCGATCGTTTTTGATCGGTTCACCGCTTTCAAAATCAGCAGTGGCAGAAGTCAGCCGGAAATACAGGGCTACTTCAGACCATCCCTAGCTAGGGCTCGTAGTTCGGCGCAAGGCTGAAGTCGCTTGGCTGCTTCGCTGTGCAGATCCATGACCCACTTTCCATCAAACTCCCGGTCGTAGTTCCACAAGCATCTCGCGAGTCTTGCCGGCCCGCTCCACTAACAAGACCACAACATCTCCAACGTTCTTGTCGTCTAGCCGGGCCTGTAATGTGGTGACGTCGTCAACGGCGATACCGTCGATGCTGATAACGCGATCGCCGGGCACGATGCCGCCTGCGGTGACCTCGACGCCGACGAGCCCGGCCCTGTGCGCCGCCGAGCCCGGCGTCACGCGCAATACGAATACGCCCTTACTGCCGGTCAGCGCCTGCAGACGCGTGTTGAGCTGCTCATCCACCTCGATGCCCAGCGCCGGACGGATGTACTTGCCGGTCTTTATGAGTTGCGGCACCACGCGCATGACGGTATCGACCGGCACCGCAAAGCCTATTCCGGCCGAGGCGCCAGACGGACTGTAGATGGCGGTATTGATGCCGATCAGCCGCCCAGCCGAATCGAGCAGCGGGCCACCGGAATTGCCGGGGTTGATGGCGGCGTCGGTCTGGATCAGGTGATCGATGGCCGGGCCGCCCGCTTCTCCCGGCAACGAGCGGTCGAGCGCGGAGACGATACCAGTGGTGAGCGTCCAGTCCAGGCCGAAGGGGTTGCCGATAGCAAACACCTTCTGACCCACCTTGAGGTCGGCACTGGTGCCGACCGGCACGGCCGGCGGGCGCTTGAAACCGACGCCGATCTTGAGCACGGCGATGTCGTGCGCGGGGCTCGTCCCCACCAGCGCGGCCTGGTAGTCGCGGCCGTCGGCCAGTTTGACGGTGGCTTCGGACGCGCCCTGGATGACGTGGAAGTTGGTGACGACGTGGCCGGCGTCGTCCCAGATGAAGCCCGAGCCAGTGCCGCGCGGCACGGAGAACACGTTGCGCGTCCAGACATCGCGTACTAATTGCGCGGTGGTGATGTAGACCACCGAGGCGCGCGATTTTTCGAACAGTTCGATGGTGGTTTTCTCGTCCGCCGCCAGATCGCCACGCGCCATCACGGTGCGTTCTGCTGCCTCGCGCGGACTGAACCAGGCCTCGATGGCAGACAGAAACTGCCACAGCAGCATGAGCGCGGCAATACAGGCGGTGATGAAGAGCCAGCGCCGGACGAAGCGGTCCGGCGCGGGGCGTTGGTACGGGTCGAGATAGGCCATGAGACGTCTCCTGTTGATGGGCAATCAGCGCCACAGCCCGCTCGGGCGCCAGCGCGGTGGGCGCGTCGCCAAAGCGGATTCCGGCAAAAAATGGGGCGCGCGGAGTGGCAACGCTGATGCTGGCCCAGGCGCCAACGTCAGCAGGCGTGCGATGCGCTCTTGCGTTGCCGGACGCGTGCGCAAGCAGGAGGGCTCGGGATTGCCCCATCCCGGCCATAGCCAGGCACGCCAGGAGCGGCTGACCCGCTCGATTTTCGCCAGCGCGGACGCCAGCCCCTGCGGGTCGCCAGTCAGTTCCGCCGCAAGGCGGTCAGCGTCGAACTCACGCACGCGAGACAAGCCGAGCTGTGCGAGCAGGGCCAGTTGGGGCGATGCGGCCAATAACAATAGACCAGGCCAATAGACCTCCGCCGCGCCAACCAGCAGCGCGGGCAGGCTGAGCAGGATCGCGATCTGTCCCATAAGGGCCAGTAGGCACGTGAGGCGACTGACGGAATCCGCCAGCCCCATGATACGCAGATCCTCATTAGTGATGTGCGCGACCTCGTGCGCGAGCACACCCGCCAGCTCGCGTGGGCTCAGGCTGCGCAGCAGGCCATCGGTGAGGGCGATCGATGCCTCCTGCTTCGATCCGGTGGCGAAGGCGTTGACGACGGCACTGGGCACATAGTGCGGCACCGGCGTGGCGGGCAGCTCGCGCAACAGGGCCCACATCTCGTGGGCTTGTTGCGGGTGCAAGGCCCGTACGCGGTACAGGCGCAAGCTCAGCGCCGACGCGGCTACCGGGTCCAGCAGCAACGCACCTGCAACGGCAAACAGCGCGAGCCACAGGCAGCCTTCCCCAAATGGCAGTCTCCCTGCTGCGGCTGCGATCCCGACCAGGGTCAGGACCAACAGCCCGGTCTGCAGGCGGTTGAGCCAGCGGTGTTGCAAGAGCGCAGTGCGCGGATCACTCGGATGATGACGGGTCATGCTCAGAGGTCTCGGCGGCGCGGTCGCCGCGCTTGCGCAGCAGCCAGTAGGTCGCACCCAGAGCCAGCGTGGCGCCTGCCAGCGCGGCTATCTTTGCGGGGCTCGCGTCGGAGTCGAGGATCACGAACTTGCGGGAGAGTGCGATCACCGCGATCAGGACCACCGTCTTAACCTGGATGATGCTGTCCCGACGCAGCGCCACGCGCACGATGGAATGCTTGAACTCCATCGCGATCAAGAGCGTCATGATCATGCCGAACACGCTCTGGAATACCTTGTGGTCCAGGGGATTGAAGGCATCGAGAACCAGCAGCGTGAAGACGATGGAGATGAGCTGGAACAGCGACACCATGATGATGACGGCGATCACCGCCGACAGCACGAGCGCGACGACCTGCTCGAAGCGCTCGTAAAAACTCATGATGGCCAATTGGTCACGCAAGACCTGAAATGGGTTAAGGCGTTTTGATTTCATGACTATGAACTCCCTGGAAAACGGCTGCTGTCGAGACGGCGGCGCATTGCACTGATGTGTCCTTCAATCAACTCGGTCGACATGCCAAGCGTCGACATCACCTGTTCCGCCAGCCCAATAGCTGCGGCAAAGGATTGCTGATAAACGCGCACGTTAGGCATGGCGCGAAATGCATCGGCCGCGGTCGTACTTCTGCATGACACCCACAAGGTTAGCGCCGGACGGCGCTCGGCAATCGCCTGGGCGATGCGCAACGCTTGCTGGGCATGGGCGAACGTTAGCACCACCAAGTGCGCATGCGTCAAGCCGGCAGCCAGCAAGGTATCGGGCCGACTGGCATCGCCATGGAACACCGGCGCGCCGGCGGCACGCGCGGCCTCTACCTTCTGCGCGTCCGCCTCCAGCAGCAGATGCGCCACGCCGGCGTGGCGAAGAATCTCGCTGACTGTCAGGCCAAGCTCGCCCGCGCCGCAAACGATGACATGGTCTCGATATCGCGTCGTCTGCGCGGCGATCTCGACTTCTTCAGCCTGGGGTGGCTGAATGACGCCGCCGGTGCGGCTCAAGAACCGGGCAAGTACATCGTGATGGCGGATCAGTAGCGGTGCCAGGGCCATGCTGAGCACCAGCGCGACCAGCATGGGTTGGACGACGGTCGCGGGGATCAGATGCTGCTGCAAGACCGTGCCCAACAACAGCAGGGCGAACTCGCCGCCGTGCCCCAACGCTATGCCCGTGCGCCAGGCATCGAGGGCGGACAGGCGCGTCGCCCGCAAGGCCAGCGTATTGAGCAGGATCTTGACCGGTACCAGCACCACCAGCCACGCCAGCACCGCCAGCGGTGCCGAAAGAATCTGTGCTGCGTCCAGTTGCAGGCCGATGGTCACGAAGAACACGCCCGACAACACATCGCGAAACGGCCTGAGGTGGCTTTCCATGTGGTGCCGGAAGTCGCTCTCGCCCAGCACCATCCCGGCGAGGAAGGCCCCCAGGGCGGCGGATACGCCGACCGCGTGCGCAGCAGCGGCGGCAGCCACCACCACGCACAAGGAGACGAGCACGAACGATTCCTCGTGGCCCCGCCGCGCCACCCAGCCCAGCAGGCCATGCAACAGACGGCGCGAGACGAGGGCCGCTGCCGCGAACAGCAGCAGCACACCGAATACTTCGAGCAGCACATGCTCGATCTTCGGCGACTCGCCGCGCGCCCAGATCGCCAGCAAGGCCAGCAGGGGCACGCTGGCCAGGTCCTGAAAGACCAGCACGGCGATGGCACTGCGTCCGTGGCGGGTGGTGAGCTCGCCTTGGTCGGCCAGTTGTCGGCTGACCAGCGCCGTGGACGACATGGCCGCCGCAGTGCCGAGCAGCGCGGCGCTCTGGCCGGGCTGCCCCAGCCACATCAATAGCAGGATCAGCGGCGGGGCCACGGCGATCATCTGCAGAGCGCCCGCCATCAGCACCGTCCTGCGGGCGAGCCAGAAGTCTCCGAGGGAGAATTCCAGTCCGACCATGAACAACAGCAGCGCCACGCCCAGCTCGGACAGAAAGCTCAGCGTCTCCCCCGGCGCGATCACGCCGATGACTGAGGGGCCCAGTACAACGCCGACAGAGAGATACCCCAGCAAGGCGGGCACTCTGAACGCCGCCGTCGCCATCGCCGCCAGGCTGCAAGCTGCCAGCAGGATTAGTGTAGTGCCGAGCAAGCCCTGCATCGGTCAGCGTCCCACTTGCGTCGACGTCCAGCGCACGATGTCCTGCGCGCCCATCACGCCGGCCTGACGGGCGATTTCCCGCCCACCCTGGAACAGGGCAAGCGTCGGGATGCTGCGGATACCGAACTGCGTGGCCAGGTGGGGCTCAGCCTCGGTATTCACCTTCGCCAGCCGGATCCTCGGTTCGAGCTGGTGCGCCGCTTGCTGGAACTGTGGCGCCATCATCTTGCACGGCCCGCACCATGGCGCCCAGAAATCGACCAGCAGCGGCAGATCGCTGCGCTCCACGTGGCGCGAGAACGTCGCCGTGGTCAACTCGATGGGCTCGCCCGTGAACAAGGGCTGCTGGCAGCGGCCACAGTTGGGATGTTCCGATAGCTTCGCAGTCGGTACGCGGTTGATGGACTGGCAATGCGGGCAGACAAGGTGAAGATCATTCTTCATGGTTCGCCTCCTTGGACCACAGTGAGGCTGCCTCGTTTCGGGTCACAGACAATGCCGACCAATCAACGCCTTGGAGCCAATCGTTCCCGTTTTTGCTTACTCCGGCCTCTTCCAGATGAGCAGCGATGAATGCTTCGGCCTGCATGAGCCACCTTCGGACAGCATCTTCCTTACTAGGAATCAGCAGGATTTCAGAGACGCTGCTGGCATTCAGCCCGTCCACACGGATAAGCAGAAAAATGCGCCGCCACAAACGCGGCATGTCCTTCAGCAGGTCAAATGCAAAAGCGAACTCGCTCGACCGATCAATCAGCTCCTCCTGTTCCGCGATCGTTGCGACATCGGGATGCTGACTGCCAGCGAAAATATCGGCCAGCTTGAGTGTGTCATCGTGCTGATAAAATTCGAAGATTTCCTCTTCCACCATGGCCTCGGCCACGTCTTGGGCATCCGGTTCGACCGGCGCGTCCAGAGAAACGAATTCGCCAAATTGCCGGCTGCTTGCCACTTCGTTATCCAGGACGGCGAACAGATGCTTCAAAAGACCGGTGTAAGCCTCTTTTTCCCCCGGCACGGATTGCCATTCCACCTTAGCTCGGACAATCGCTTCATCCACCACGTCGCGCAGCGTCGGATAATCGCGCGGTAAATCGCCGACGGCCCGCAGATAAGCCAGCTCACGCCTTGCGACAGCCTCAAGTTTCGACAGTAGAGGCATTCGGGTCACCTCGGCCTCATGGGCGGCTGATGCGGGTTTTGCGGCAATCCGCACCTTGAGCTCGCGCAAGCGCTCGCGTCGTGCTTTGCGCTTGATTTGATCCTGAGCATGCAGTCGGTCAAAATGCTTCTTGGCCTGACGGAACAACGACTGTGCGAGCATCTGCGCGAGGGGCGTCAGCTCGTCATGTGATGCAGTAACGCTGACAATCTTTTTGCCGGGCAGGTGCATATAGCCACTGGCCAGAAATTGCCGCTTGATCTTGTCGCGATCAAGGACGATTTGAAGTCGCGCTGAATCTTTAGTGTGTTTGTCGAGCAATGGCTTGAGGGCGTGCTCGATCACATTTCCCAAAGCTCTCTGCCAAGGTTCATGAAACTCTTTGTCGATAGCTCGATAGCTATATTGTATCTGCATGTATGACTCCTTCGATGTCATTTCTATGGAGGCATGAATCGAGGATGCTCATATCCATAGATTTTGGTTTGGCACGCTCTTACCCCAGGCGCGTTTGCGAAGACTCCAACTCAAGAACAAAAGCGTGACGCCATAGACTGCCGCATGGAAACCCAACAGCCAGCCTGCGGCCACGAATGACTCGACCGGACGGGTAAAAAATATCCACAAGACGATAGCACCAAGGATAATCGAGAGCAGTCCACTGAGGGCAAGCCAGATTTCACCCTTGATTTCCCGACGCAGCCGAACGGCGGCGGATATCTCCAGCACACCGGTGAAAATCGCCCAGAAGCCCACGCTAGCCCATAAAAAAGAAGCCAAGACTATCGTGGCGACCCAAGGAGCAACCAGGACGACGACGCCCGTAAGTATGCCGACAATGCCGCTGAACAGCAGCCAGCCCCAGCGCTCTTTTTTCTGGATATGGCGCACCGCTGCAAACAAGTTGAACGCGCCATTGACCAAGGAAAATGCGCCGAACATGATGGTCATGGCCAACAGAGCCGATTGTGGCATCCAGAACGCGAGGGCTGCAAAAATCAATGCCAAGACACCGCGCAGCACAAAAAGCCACCAATTTTGGCTCAGCGAACACAGTGCTTTGGTGGGGTCATCCGCATTGGAATTGGCGATGGTGTCTGTTTTCATGCAATATCTCCTAAAGATCTATACAAAATAAAAAATCAAACACTCATGGGACAAGAGAGGGGGCGCTATGCGCCCCCTCTCCAGCGGTTTCAGAACAACCTGGACAGTTTTGCCTTGACTTCATCGAGCCAGCCTTTTCCGCAGCCTCCCCCTCCCGTCTTTTCCTTGATTTTCTTGAGTTCAGCGTACAGGGGCTCAAAGTCCTTCCTTTTTCCATAGCCCAGCAGTTCTGCCATTTCCAACTGCTGCCGGGCTTCGTTCAACAATGTCTCCAGGCGCTCATTGGATGCTTCGCTGCGCTGACCATCTTCTACCAGGGGCTCGGCGCGCTTCAGGAGCAGCTTCGCACGCAGGACGGGCAGCGGAAGCACGCTGCGCTCCTCGACCAGCGTGCTGAGCGCTGACTGCAGCGCGGCTTTGGCTTCTTCGATCTTGCCCTGATCGATCAGCGGCACGACTGCCTTCACGGCTGCGGGATAGGACGCCAAAGGGATGCTGGTGACCGTGATCACGATTTCACTGGCCAGCAAAGCCAGCACGTGGCGAGCCTGTTGCACCTCGCCATGTTTGAGGGCATCCAGCGCCTCGTCGGTCATCGCCTCAATGGTTTCCGTGTTGGCGAACAAGTCGTGCACGATGGTGCGCACATCAACGCCGGCCAGGGCGAGCGTGGGTTCGCGCGCGACGATCAGCTCCAGCTTTCCCGTCACTTCGGCCAGCGTTGCCAATGCGCGTGCAGTGTCCTTGCCGTCAAGTGCGGCCAGCGCTGATTTGGTCAGCGACAAGGCCGAGACTGCCTCATCGAGGACTTGTTTACGTTTGTCTGCCGCCTGCGAGTCCGTTTCTTTCTGAACCTCAGGCTGTACCTCCGTGACGACTTCAGGCTTGGACTCTGGACTGACAGGAAGGCTGCTTACCGCGGCCTGTTCGTTTTTTCCTTCGTTCGTCGCATTGGGATTCGGTGTTTGCTCATTCATGGTGATATGCCTCGTATGAGATAGTGAAAATAGGCGAATCTATTGGGGCTGAATGCGAACATCGCGAGACTGACCGACAGAGCAGTCAGCCCCTTCATCACCTCAAAACAGCTTTTGGATGCGCGTCTTCAACTCGTCGAACCATCCCTTGCCGCTTTTGCCACCAGCCGACTTTTGCTCAATGGACTTCACCTGATCGAAGATGGGTTTGAAGTCCGCCTTCTTGCCATAACCCAGGATCTGCGCCATCTCGATCTCCGTGCGCACGGACGACAGCAAGGTGCTGAGCTCCTCGTTCTGCTTGGCATCGCGCCTGTCGGTCTCGGCCAGCTTTTCAGCTTTTGCCATCGCGGCTTCGGCCCGTAGCACGGGCAGAGGAAAGGCGACCGAGGTCACCACCAGCGTGTTCAGTGCTCGGGCGAGTTCCGCTTTGGCGTTGTCGATCTTGCCGCTGTCGATGAGCCGTGCGGCCGACTTGATCGCTGCCGGGTACGTTGCCATCGGAAGGTTGTCGGTTTGGATTACGATTTCGCTGGCCAGATTGGCAATGATGGGCCGGGCCTTTTGCACCTCGCCATCACCCAACAACTCCCGAGACAACTTGACCGCTTTCTTTACCGATTCCACGTTGGCGTGGATATCGTGGGTGATGACGCGTACATCGACCGGCGCCAAAGCAAGTTTGGCGTCGCGTGCCAATACCAGTTCCAGCTTTCCGCTGGCCAGTTCCAGCGCAGCAAGCGCCTCCTTGGTCTTGTTTGCATCAAGGAGGGTCAAAGCCTCCTGGGTCTTGGTGAGCGCCGTGATGGCGTCTTGAGTGAGCTCGGCACGCTTTTTATCGGCTTCCCGGGCGGCCTTGTCATCTACCTGTGGCTGTGCCGCCTTGGATGCGGCAGAGGGTGCTGAAGCACCTGGGCTAGAACCTGCCGCCGATTGGGCCAGAGCCGGTCCGCTCAGTCCGACGACAACCGCCAGGGCAAGTGCGGAGAAGGTGTATTGTGGCTGTTTGATATTCATGATCTTGGGCTCTTGATTGAAGTTAGTTGACTGAGATTTCAATCTGTTTCGGTTTGGCTTGCTCGGCCTTGACAAGCCGCACTTCCAGCACGCCGTCTTTCATGGAAGCCGTCACCTTGGTCGGATCAACGTTGTCAGGCAAGACAAAGCTGCGCACAAAGCGGCCATAGGCACGTTCGATGCGGTGGAACTTCTTGCCCTGCTCCTCTTTTTCCAGTTTGCGCTCGCCGCTGATGGTGAGCACACCGTTTTCCGCGCTGACGCGCACGGCATCCTTGGGGACCTCCGGCAGATCCAGCTTGAGGAGGAATGCGTTCTCATCCTCGCTGATGTCCGCCATTGGAGCCCAGTCCGCCGTGGTCATGGCTTCGTTGCCGGTACGGGCGCCCTGTCGCTGGGGTATTCGTCCGGACATCGTCGCCAGGCGGTTTTGCAATTCATCCAGTTCCCGGAAGGGGTCCCACGGAGTCAATGCAGACATATCGGTTCTCCTTGAACAATGCCGACGAATTGGATGAC
Source organism: Enterobacter cloacae complex sp. IR53030 (assembly GCF_049238365.1). Lineage (NCBI taxonomy): Bacteria > Pseudomonadati > Pseudomonadota > Gammaproteobacteria > Enterobacterales > Enterobacteriaceae > Enterobacter > Enterobacter cloacae complex sp. IR53030. Next base: position 16,045 of record NZ_JBMKHA010000036.1, on the reverse strand, counting down.
GCACTGAACAGAGCCGTCGGTTTACTCTGAATGGCACCTACTACTGTTTTCAGTTCCGAACAAGTCCTTGAGTCAATTGACGGATATCGCTTTCGTCGAGCGTTTCCCGCGCCAGCAGCTCGCGCGCACAGCGCTCCAGCACCGCGCGGTTGATGTCGAGAATCCGGTAGGCGTGCTCGAACACGCCCATCACGATGCGTCGCTCGCCGACTTCTTCTTGCGCGAGCCTTTGCCAGCGTCGCCGTGCGGCGTCTCGGTCGCCTTCGCGACATCCGGCTGCTCCGGCTCGGCCGGGGTCTGCGGTAGCTCTTTGCGTTCGAACACCACGCGTTCGGCCTTGTCGTCCCAGCGTGCGCTGGCGTGATCGCCCTTGCCGATGCTGCCACCGAGCATCTCGCGCGCCAGCGCAGTTTCCAGCTCGCTGCGGATCAGGCGCTTGAGTTCACGCGCACCGAACTCGGGTTTGTAGCCTTCTTCCGCGAAATGGTCGATCAGCGTCTGATCGAAAGTGAGCGTCACGCCCTGGCTGGCGGCGCTGCGCGCCACGCGATCGAGCTGCAGGCCGACGATGTGGCGGATCTCCTCCTTGCCCAGCGCATGGAAGACGATGATCTCGTCGATGCGGTTGAGGAACTCGGGCCGGAAGTGGCCGCGCAGCACGTCCATGACCTCGGCCTTGGTCTTTTCGTACTCCTCGTCGGCCGCCCCACGCGCCTTCAGCCGTCGCTGGATGATGTCCGAACCCAGGTTGGACGTGGCGATGATGATGGTGTTGGTGAAATCCACCACCCGGCCCTTGCCGTCGGTGAGGCGACCGTCGTCGAACACTTGCAGCAGGATGTTGTAGACGTCAGGGTGTGCCTTCTCGATCTCGTCGAGCAGCAGCACGCTGTAGGGCTTGCGCCGCACCTTCTCGGTGAGCTGACCGCCTTCGTCGTAACCGACATAGCCCGGAGGCGCGCCCACCAGCCGCGCCACGGTATGGCGTTCGCCATATTCCGACATGTCGATGCGCAACAGGGCGTGCTCATCGCCGTAGATCGATTCGGCCAATGCCTTGGCGAGCTCGGTCTTGCCCACCCCGGTCGGGCCCAGAAACAGGAAGGTAGCCACCGGTTTGCTGCCTTCGCGCAGGCCGGCGCGGGACAGCCGCACGGCATCGGCCACGGCACGGACCGCCTCGTCTTGTCCCACCAGGCGCTCGTGCAGCCGTTGTTCCAAGTGCAGCAGCTTTTCGCGCTCTTCCACCGTCAACTCGTTGACCGGGATGCCGGTCAGGCGCGAGACGATCTGCGCCACGTGTTCCGCCTTGACCTCGGCACTGCCGGAGGCCCGCTCCCGCTCCCAGTTCTCGACGAGCTTCTTGAGCTCGGCCTCCTTGGCTTCGATGCGCTTGCCGAGCTCGGCGGCCTGGTCGTACTGCTTGCGCGCGGCCACGTAATCCTGTTCACGCCGCAGCTGGTGCAGTTCGGACTCCAGCTCCTGCACGGCCACCGGCCGGGCCGTGGCCGACAGCTTGACGCGCGCGGCCGCCTGGTCGAGCAGGTCGATCGCCTTGTCCGGCAGGAAGCGCGCCGTGATGTAGCGGTCGGACAACTCGGCCGCCGCGATGATCGCGTCCTCGGAGATGCTGACCTTGTGGTGCGCCTCGAAGGTGTCGCGCAGGCCGCGCAGAATCATGATGGCCTGGGCCACCGTCGGCTCGGGCACCGTCACCGGCTGGAAGCGCCGCTCCAGTGCGGCATCCTTCTCGATGTATTTCTGGTACTCGTTCAGCGTCGTGGCGCCGATTAGGTTGAGTTCACCGCGCGCCATCATCGGTTTGAACACGTTGGCCACGTCCAGCCCGCCTTCGCCACCGCCCTGGCCGGCACCGACGATGGTGTGCACCTCGTCGATGAACAAAATCAGCTCGCCCTGGTGCTCGGTCACCTCCTTCAGCACCTTCTGCACGCGCTCCTCGAACTCGCCGCGATATTTGGCGCCGGCCACCATGGCGTTGATGTTGAGTTCCACCAGGCGCTTGTCGCGCAAGGTCTCGGGCACTTCACCCGCCACCATGCGCTGCGCCAGCCCTTCGACGATGGCGGTCTTGCCCACACCCGGCTCGCCGATCAGCACCGGGTTGTTCTTCTTGCGCCGGGCCAGCACCTCGATGGTGGTTTCGATCTCCTGCGCGCGGCCGATCACCGGGTCGAGCTTGCCGTCGCGCGCCATCTTGGTCAGGTCGCGCGAGTACTTGTCGAGTTCTGGCGTGTTGGTCGGCGTCTCAGCGCGGCCATCCTCGGCGCCCTTGCCGACCACCTTGCTGACCTGTTGGCGCAGCGCCTGCGGCGTCAGGCCGTAGCGGCGCAGCAGGTTGGCGGCCAGCCCTTCGCCTTCCTCGGCCAGACCGATCAGGAAATGCTCTGGACCGACATAAGAATGGCCGAGTTCATTGGAGGCCACGAAGGCGCGGCTGAGCGCATCCTTCACGCGCGGCGACACGCCGATCTCGCCCTCGAAGGGCTTGTCCCCGCGCTTGGCCTCAGACTCGATCTGCCGCTTGAGGTCATCGACCTTGATCTTGAACTGACCCAGGATGGTCTTGACCACGTCGCTGTCGGCCAGCGCCAGCAGCAGATGTTCGGTATCCACCTCGGAGCGGCCAAATTCGGCAGCGTGTTTGGCGGCCTCCTGCAGCAAGGCTTCCGACTGTTCGCTGATGCGGCTGGCCAACCCACTGCCGCGACGGCGCGGCGCACCCGAACCTGCGGTGGCGGGCTCGCCAAACGAGGCATCGACCACGTCATCGGTATCGGCGGCAACTGGCGTCGCGTCTTCGCCGATGCGGAAGAAGTCACTGCCGAGGAAGTCCTCGAACAGGCCGCTACGCGAGCCGAACAAGGCTTCCAGCGGCGAAACGGTGCGCTTTTGCTGGCGCACTAATTGCCGGTAATGGTCGTCGCACAACAGCATGGTGCTGTTACGACCGTTGAGATTGGCTTCCACCCGCACGGTGGCGGGTTGGCCGCAGACCTGGCATTGTTTTCTGGCCATGCTGATGCTCCTGAGAAGGTTGACAAGGTTGAGGCGACGAGGCATCGCGAGCCGCGACTCCTCGTCTCGTGCCGGGTTTTTCTTGTGACGAACGAGCCGGCGACGTCAGCCGTTGATCGGGATCGAGCGTCCCTGCTTCGGCGCGCTGACCTCGCGCTTGTCGATCGTGACCGTGAGCACCCCGTTCTTGAACGATGCCTTGATCGAATCCTGGTTGGCGTCGTCAGGCAGGTTCAAGGCACGCTGAAAGCTGCCGTAGGAGCGCTCCACACGGTGGAAGCCACCTTCCTTCTTCTCCTGTTCCTGGCGCTTCTCGCCACGCACCATCAGCACGTCGTTGTCGAGAGTTATCTGGATGTCCTTCTCCTCGACACCGGGCACTTCCAGGGTAATCTTGTACTGCTTGTCGGTTTCCTGGATGTCCAGGGCCGGCTTCAGCATGCCCGACCAATCGGATGGCCACTGCGGCATGTTCAACGCCGGAAAACCGAAGCCCCGGAATGCGTCATCGAACAGCCGGTCGATTTCCCGATGCAGTTGCATGATCGGGCTGACTGGCCCGCTCGCCGCTGGCAGGTCATTGCGCTGCACCGGCAGGGAAGAGACGGTCTGCTGCTCTTGCTGCTCGTTCTTGAACCAGTTCCAGGGAGCCAACTTCTTGAAATCGATGTCCATGTCATACCTCCAGAAAAATTGGAAAACGAGTTACTCAAGCCCTTTGCCTGCTGTGACGGGCAGTGCGCCCAGGCGACACGGGCTGCTCGGATGACTTCTGCTGTTCACGCTTGCGCATCACCTCCTTCTTTGCTCCGGCTCGGGTCTGATCATTGATGCACTGATCGATTTCACTTTGACGAAGCCGCCACGTCCCGCCCATCTTGAAAGCCGGAATTTCCCCGTGTGCGGCGAGCCGATAAAGCGTCCGCTTGCCGACTTTCAAGTACGCAGCCAATTCATCGAGCGTGAAAATCACCTGTAGGTGCACTTTCATCTCACCCTCTCCAATCGCGTCGCTTTGCGGTTCCGGCCAAGGAAATCCTTGCAATACTTTGTAATATTAGACCTACTATGAATAACCTCAAGAGTCAATGTGCAGCGTTCTCCCGCCCCATTGATGCAGGTCAACTGCTCAGGCAATGGACAGCGCCTGGCTCGTCAGCCTGCGTGTGCCACAGGCGCCTCGATCAAACACCGATCCTCACGTTGTAGCCGAGTGCCCGCAGCCCCTTGCTCGTCTGCATGTTCCTTGGCGGAAACTCGTCTGGGCGCGCCCAGACGACGATTTCCCCGAGGCTGCTCAGGCCAACGTGCGGAATTGCCCAGTCGTCGCTGCGGATCGCGTTCCAGAGTCGGGCCGAAACACTTCCGTTGCCCCAGACAACGTAGTTCAACAGTATCCGTCCGGCCAACACACCTTCCCGACACCGCCGCCGAAGGCCATGGCCCATCAAGCGGATTTTCCATGCGCCCTCAGCGCCGTACCTACAGCAAATCTTTCAAGGCTCAGGTCATTCAGGAGTGTTCTGAACCCGGTGCCTCCATCGCAAACATCGCCTTGGGCTACAGCCTCAATGCGGCTTTGTTGAATAAATCGAACTTTTGCTGAGTTGAAGGATCAGATCACGCATCTTCCCGACAACGCAGACCGTTCCGTGGCAAAGCAAAAGTTCAAAATCACCAACTGGCCCACCTACAATAAAGCCCTCATCAACCGTGGCTCCATAACTTTCTGGCTGGATGATGAACCTATTCAGGCCTGGTATGAGTCGGCAACGCCTTCATCACGGGGAAGACCTCAGCGCTATTCTGATCTCGCCATCACCACCGTTCTGGTCATTAAACGCGTGTTCAGGTTGACCCTGCGGGCTGCACAGGGTTTTATTGATTCCATTTTTACACTGATGAATGTTCCGTTGCGCTGCCCGGATTACACCAGTGTCAGCAAGCGCGCAAAGTCGGTTAATGTCAGTTTCAAAACGTTCACCCGAGGTGAAATCGCGCATCTGGTGATTGATTCCACCGGGCTGAAGGTCTTTGGTGAAGGCGAATGGAAAGTCAAAAAACACGGCAAAGAACGCCGTCGTATATGGCGAAAGTTGCATCTGGCAGTTGACAGCAACACACATGAAATCATCTGTGCAGACCTGTCGCTGAACAATGTGACGGACTCAGAAGCCTTCCCGGGTCTTATCCGGCAGACTCACAGAAAAATCAGGGCAGCATCGGCAGACGGCGCTTACGACACCCGGCTCTGTCACGATGAACTGCGGCGTAAGAAAATCAGCGCGCTTATCCCGCCCCGAAAAGGCGCGGGTTACTGGCCCGGTGAATATGCAGACCGTAACCGTGCTGTTGCGAATCAGCGGCTGACCGGGAGTAATGCGCGGTGGAAATGGACAACAGATTATAACCGTCGCTCGATAGCGGAAACGGCGATGTACCGGGTAAAACAGCTGTTCGGAGGTTCACTGACACTGCGTGACTACGATGGTCAGGTTGCAGAGGCTATGGCCCTGGTACGAGCGCTGAACAAAATGACGAAAGCAGGTATGCCTGAAAGCGTGCGTATTGCCTGAAAACACAACCCGCTACGGGGGAGACTTACCCGAAATCTGATTTATTCAACAAAGCCATCCAGTGCCTGAAAGAAGGCTGGGCATCACAGGCATTTGTCAGGTCGGTGTTACAGACGTTCCGTCATCATGATTATGACGCTTTCCTCATTGAGAAGCATCACCGCAGTATCGTTTATTCAGACGAAATGTGGACTCTGGCCGTCCAGCTGGGGATATCTAAATTCATCAGGCCGCCAAAACTCACACATGAGAGAACACGTATCCGTGTAGAGCCATTCAGTAACGGTGAAAAGGAATACAAATAACATCGCAGAGAAACTGTCAGGCCGATGGATAGCGGCCTGACTACGTTACTTAACCCAGTCTTCCAGAACCAGACCCGGCACCCGCTCAAACTCTCTTGTATTATTCGTCACCAGGATGGCGCCCGCCGCGATGGCGTGTCCGGCAATGGCGGTGTCGTTCGGGCCGATCGGCGTCCCGGCGAGGCGCAGCGCCACCCGGATGTCCGTCGTGGCGTCCACCGCAGCCCGGTCCCAGGGCAGGATGGCATCGAGGCGCGCGCAGAACGCGTCGACCAGCTGAATATGGCGCGGCGAGGCCTTCGGGCCGGTGGCGCCGAAGCGCATCTCGGCATACGTCACGGCCGAGACCACGATGCGATCACCGCGCAGCACCACCTGCTCCAGGCGCTTCAGCACCGCTGCCGGCTGCTCGCGCATGATGAACGAGCAGATGTTAGTGTCGAGCATCCAGGTTTTCTTCATGGATCAAAGCGTCCTTCGTCGCTGACCACATCCTCACGCTGCGCCATAAAGTCCGGATCGGCCCTGTCTAGCTGCGCGAACGAGCCCCAGGTCGGCCGGACGGGACGCAGAATGATGCTGTCCCCTTCCCGGACGATCTCCAGCTCGCTGACGCCGTCAAAATCCAGGTCCCGGGGCAGACGGATGGCGCGGTTATTGCCGTTTTTAAATATCGATACTGTGCGCATGGATGTTCCTCCGGCTGATCATGCATGATGTATGAGTGCATATGTGCAGTATATGCCTGCCGGATGGGTTTGTATAGGTGTAACATATGCAGATGACTGGCATATGCGTATGTCTGCCCTATGCAGATGCGCGGCATATGGATATGCTGTGCATATCCTGCTTTCTCATTTTTCCACCGCAGATCCGAAAACTCCCAGTTCCGGATCTGCTTCAGCCCCGACAGCGCAGCGGCCAGGCAACACAATATGTAGCGGTGTTCTCAGCTGAAAGTGACGCTATATGTTGTGTCCCTCCCCTGCCCCGCGATCGGCCGCTCACCACCCTAAAAGGACGCTTTGCTTATTCCCTGGCCGTGATACACTACCGGAAACTTCGCTAAAAGTGAAAAGTCGGATCCGGCCGGAACGGCCGTCCGGTAATTTAATTGAGTGGTTATGTGGCTGCTTATTATCAGCCTGGAAATGATGACGTCATGGGAAAATCATCCGGGTGACAGACGCAGGGTTGTGCTTAGCCGATTATGCTGCACGTCATAATTACTCTTAGTGACTATAAGGATGGTTTGATTTGACATTGAAAGACATGTATCTGCTTCTACAAACAACTTATGGTCATAACGATTTATGGCTGATGCTGCATAGTCCTACCGGGCAAGGGCGTTCTACCTATCTGGATGGCAGTTATGTTGCTTCTCCAGGGCGAATTTTGTGTCGGTATTCTCAGGGACGATGGATTCATAGCGTAAAGACTGACTTTCGTCATTTTGATCCCTTAGTGGACCGGTCCAGTCAATCTCCAAGCGGACTCAAATTGTCTCTGCCGTTCGCTATCACGCTAACAAATCCGTTATGAGTGAGATACTTTCCATTTTGTAGCGGGATTTCTCAATAAGGATCAAACATGGCTGACTGGTTTATTGCGACTGAGGGCGTGAAGGTGGTGAAGGACAGTGCCAGCCTGTGGCCGCAGATCGTTACGGCTATTTCCTCTGCCGGCGCAGCCCTGGTGGGTGTTGCTCTCACACACCGTTTTACCCGCAGGCGTGAAGAAGCTACTGCTGCACGTAAACGTTACGATGAATTGTACTTTATATCTACCGAGCTAGTTTTTCTGCTGGAGCGTTTTGCACAACGCTGTGTTTATTCTGCTAATGAATCAGGGGAATATGACCAAGATGGACGTATTAGGATTGAGTATTCTTTACCTGAAATCAATTTCGAGTCCATTACTGGGGACTGGCGTTCTCTGCCACCAGGATTGATGTACAGACTTGCTGAATTGCCAGTCATCTGCAGGGAAGCCGCGAGTTCTATAAGTGCGGCGTTCAATGAAGATACTCCCTTCGATGGATCGTATGGAATTTTCGAACTTAACAGGCAGTCTGCAAGACTCGGATTAAAAGCAATACGTTTATCCCGTTGGCTACGTCAGCTATGCGATATGCCTGGGGACAGGTTGTCTGACGACCGTTGGTCGGCATGGAGTGTTTTGTATCGGAAGCGCTGGGAGCATATTAGGAATAATAACAATGTTTACCGCCGATATAAACGGTTGCCTGATGTTACTGAGTAGATGGCTCAGGAGTTAGACTATGAATAATAATTTCCCGGCAGGTATCAGGGATAACACACGGAACACCTCGATGAATCTGCCAGTAGCCATCGATTACCCTGCCGCTCTTGCCCTGCGTCAGATGGCGCTCGTGCAGGATGAACTCCCGAAATACCTGCTGGCGCCGGAAGTCAGCGCCCTGCTCCATTACGTGCCGGATCTTCACCGCAAGATGCTGCTGGCGACGCTGTGGAACACCGGCGCGCGCATTAATGAAGCGCTCGCGCTGACCCGGGGGGATTTTTCGCTGGCGCCGCCGTATCCGTTCGTGCAGCTGGCCACGCTCAAGCAGCGCACCGAGAAAGCGGCCAGGACGGCAGGTCGTGCCCCCGCAGGCAGTCAGGTCCATCGTCTGGTTCCCCTTTCCGATCACCACTACGTCAGTCAGCTGCAGATGATGGTGGCCACCCTGAAAATTCCCCTCGAAAGACGAAACAAACGCACCGGCAGAATGGAGAAGGCGCGTATCTGGGAGATCACAGACCGTACCGTCCGCACCTGGCTTAGCGAAGCGGTGGAAGCCGCAGCGGCCGACGGGGTGACGTTCTCAGTACCGGTGACCCCCCATACGTTCCGTCACTCCTACGCGATGCACATGCTGTATGCCGGCATACCACTGAAGGTTTTGCAGAGCCTGATGGGCCACAAATCTATTAGCTCGACGGAAGTCTATACGAAGGTGTTTGCACTTGATGTTGCTGCGCGGCATCGAGTTCAGTTTCAGATGCCCGAAGCGGATGCGGTAGCCATGCTGAAAGGGAATATTTAAGTACTTAGGAGAATGATGCTGGCGAACGTCATGCTCGCCGGTGAGGTCTGTCAGAAGTTATCTGGACCAGCTGACGGGAATATCTGCTCTGTATTCCTCATACTGCTCATAGATCGCATGCTGAAGCATCGTAATACGTTCTGACAACCTGTTGGCGTCCGACATATGCCGCCATTCCCCCTCAATAGTGGTTTTCTGTCCATCCGGGAGATTGAGCGTGATCAATACCTTTGTATCACGAATAATCACCCCGTCAGTGAAAGAATTAAGACCACTCCTTACGGTATTATCTATCTGTATAGTTTCAAGTTTCATCTTGTTACCTCCTGTTGACCGGATCCCAAGCATAGATATCTGAATTCAAGTTGCCTAGTGAAATGTCTGGATATGCCGCATTTTTCCCCTTATACAGCGAAGCCATTATTAATTTTAGGTGTGTGACTCAGGGGCCTTAGTCCCCCTTTTACAGGAAGTAGTGTTCTGTCACGACGGGAGCCAGGGTTAATAAAAACGATTCGAATATGTCTGCAGGGACGATAGAAATCTTCGTGCGGGTTGTCTCGCTGTAGCGGGCTCTGGAGAGCGACTCGGGGAGGAGTAGTATCTTCCGCCCACGGATATGATCGAGCCAGCAGTGCTCGCCGCAGCCGAGCGACAGGGCGAAGCCCCGAGTGAGCGAGGAAGCACCATGGAACAAAACTTATAAATTCTGCTTACGCTAAATGCCTGAAAAATCACTTCCCTCTCGGGGTTATCCACTTATCCACGGGCATATTTTTATAAAGTATTTTTTTATTCTTTTTCTATATTTTACACCTTTTAGGGAGCCTGAAAGCCGCGTACAGTGCGGCCTGAGAGGGGGCCTGTATGGGCAACTGGTAAACATAATATGGGAAATTAATCACGTATCCGTGGGTTTTGTGTCAACAAGCTATGGGATACGCATCAACAAGCTATGGGAAAGAGGTCAAGTTCAGTTCTCAATTATCCACTTGTGGATAAAGTGCAGATTTTTCCGGTGGATAACTATCGCGATAGCTTGCAATTTCTGTTTTCACTGTCATTATGGGTGGGTAAAAATTTACCCATAGGCATTGAAATGGATACTCAAGCACTCTTGCCAGCTACTAAAACGTTTAAAAAACGCGCCAGTATAAAGCAATCTAACGAATTGACCGAAGCTGCATATTACCTGCCTCTTCAGGCAAAACGTGTGCTGTGGTTATGCCTCATGCAGGCCTATTTTAATGACAACCAGGAAGATGACTCTGACGTATTGCCGCTCTTCAAAATCAGCGTTTCCGATTACGTCAAATACTTCAATGTCGCTACGTCTGTCGCCAGTCGTGATGTGAAGGCTGGGGTAAATGCTCTGGGCGAATCAACGGTTACCTTTTATCCAAAAGAAGGTGAGTTTGAAGAAGTTAAACGTCCGTGGCTGGCTGAAGCAGGAATGAAGCGAGGTCGGGGTTCCTGGCAGATTGAATTTAACTACAAGGTCATGCCATTCCTTGTCGGCTTAACCTCCCAGTTCACTACCTATTCTCTCTATGACTGTGGCCAGCTTAATAGTGTTCGTGTCATCCGGCTTTATGAAAGCCTGTGTCAGTTCCGGAGCACTGGTGTCTGGATCACCACACATGACTGGTTATGTGAAAGGTTTATGCTCCCTGCCTCGCAGAAAAACAATATTGCTGAAATGAAGCGTACCTTCCTGGAACCTGCTCTGAAGAAAATTAATGAGAAGACGCCATTAAAGGTAACATATACCACTGAAGAAGATGGTCGCTTGCTGTTTAATTTTCTTGATAAAAAACAATAGCCTGCATTTTTTATTTCCCCCCCTTAGTTTGTTGCTGACATATGGGGGGATACTAAAATTGCTGTATTTCCCATAGTGCTTGCCTAACTTGACCTGTTTCCCGCAATCCCGGCTGTCCGCGTAGTTGACCTGTTTCCCACAGTCCCGGACGTCTGCAAAGTTGACCTGTTTCCCACAGTCCCGGATGTCTGTAAAGTTGACCTGTTTCCCACAGTCCCGGATGTCTGTAAAGTTGACCTGTTTCCCGCAATCCCGGCTGTCCGCGTAGTTGACCTGTTTCCCACAGTCCCGGATGTCTGTAAAGTTGACCTGTTTTCCACAGTCCTGGCCGTCCGCGGAGTTGACCTGTTTCCCACAGTCCCGGACGTCTGCAAAGTTGACCTGTTTCCCACAGTCCTGGCCGTCCGCGGAGTTGACCTGTTTCCCACAGTCCGGGCCGTCCGCGGAGTTGACTTGTTTCCCACACTCCCGGCCATCCGTGAAGTTGACCTGTTTCCCATAGTCCGGGCCGTCCGTGAAGTTGACCTGTTTCCCATAGTCCGGGCCGTCCGCGAAGTTGACCTGTTTCCCATAGTCCTGAGCGTCCATAAAGTTGACCTGTTTCCCACAGAGGATGGAAAACTCTTCTTGTGCTGAGCGTAAGAGCTATCTGCCGGAACGGTTCCTCTTCGCTTCCTCGCCAGTTCGCTCGCTACGCTCGGTTACATGGCTGCGGCGAGCGCTGATACCTTTCTCTATACCCTTTTGTACGACTTGTTGTGTGATAGTCATAAGTGCGTCTGCGTGTTGCGGCACTGTGATTGAGTGGCACGCCCGTCGAACTTCTCCCCCCTCCTGTTGAGAGCGAAATCAAAACAATATGATTTTTTTCTTGAAACATGACTCTTTTTGTTCAAAATGACAAAAAACGTCATGAGGTGATAAATGAACAATATTGAGCAGTTACGGAAAGTTGCTACACGTGCAGGTAAGCTTCTGACATCTTTGAGCGAGAGTATCCGCCAGCAAAAAGAGGAATTGAAGCTTACCGAGTTCTATCAGGAATACAGCAAAGCCGCTCTGTATAAGCTGCCTAAGCTCAGTAAAGGCAGTGTTGAGTATGCTGTGGCCGAAATGGAAGCCGGTGGCTACATTTTCAAAAAGAAACCTTCTGGTAATACGATGAAATACGCGATGACGATTCAGAATGTCATCGATCTGTATAACCACCGTAAAGTACCCAAGTACAGGGATCGCTTTGATAAAGCCTTTACGATTTTTGTATGTAATCTTAAAGGTGGTGGTTCCAAGACAGTTTCTACCGCTTCATTATCACATGCTTTTCGAGCTCATCCTCAGCTTCTGTTCGAAGACCTACGTATTCTGGCCATCGATTTCGATCCGCAGGCATCTCTGACAATGTTCCTGAGCCATGAAAATTCAGTGGGCCTGGTTGAAAATACGGCTGCTCAGGCCATGCTCCAGAACGTGTCTCGTGAAGAATTACTTTCCGATTTTATAGTACCGTCTATTATCCCTGGTGTTGATGTAATCCCCGCTTCCATTGACGATGCATTCCTTGCTGAAGGCTGGAAGGGATTGTGTGAAGAACATCTTCCAGGGAAAAATATTCATGCTGTGCTTAAAGATAACATTATCGATAAGCTCCAGCATGACTACGACTTTATTTTCCTTGATAGTGGTCCTCACCTTGATGCGTTCCTGAAAAACTGTATTGGGGCGGCAGACCTGATGTTGACCCCTCTTCCACCGGCTACGGTTGATTTTCATTCTTCCCTGAAGTTTGTGGCCAGCCTCCCTGCCCTCATAGATTCCATTGAAATGGATGGGCACACCTGCAATCTCATCGGTAATGTCGGCTTCATGTCCAAGATCCTGAACAAGTCTGATCACAAAATTTGCCATAGTCAGGCCAAAGAGGTTTTCGGTGCCGATATGCTAGACATGGTTCTGCCGAGACTGGATGGTTTCGAACGCTGTGGGGAGACTTTTGACACAGTTATTTCAGCAAATCCAGCAACCTATGATGGAAGTACAGAGGCACTAAAAAGCGCAAAATCAGCAGCGGAAGACTTTGCGAAGGCAGTCTTTGATCGCATCGAGTTCATTCGTACTAACGGAGGTATGTGATGTCGAATGAGAAAAGAAAAACCATCGGCAGACAGTTAAATACCCAGGCGTCAATTGCGGAAATGACGGACACCGGTAGAAGCCAGGTATTTACCTTAAAAACCGGCAGGAAGGTAACGTTCAGGTTTGTTCGGGTGCCTGCATCTGAAGTTGAAAGTAAGACCTTCGTAAACCAGGAAAACAACGGAAGAGATCAACTGGCACTGACCAGGGAGTCCCTGAAATCCATTATCCAGACGATTAAGTTTCAGCAGTTCTTTCCCTGTATTGGTATTAAGCAAAGTGAAAGGATTGAGATACTGGATGGTTCAAGACGGCGAGCCTCAGCAATTTTTGTCCGTACAGGCCTTGATGTAATGGTTACCGAAGAGCATTTATCAGCTGATGAAGCTCGCCAACTGGCTAAAGATATCCAGACAGCTAAAGAACATAATCTTCGGGAGATTGGCCTGAGATTGATCGCTCTTAAAGAGTCCGGATTTAATCAAAAGGAAATTGCTGAACTGGAGGGGTTATCTCAAGCTAAAGTTACCAGGGCGCTGCAGGCGGCGGCCGTACCGCAAGACTTGATTTCTCTGTTCCCGGTTCAGTCGGAGCTATCGTTTAGTGACTATAAACTTCTTTTAGAAGTTAATGAAAAACTCAGTGAAAAGGGATTAACGCCTGAAGAACTCATTCAGTCTGTATCAGCTCAGCTCGATGCAATTTTGAGTGAAGGCGAGCGACCAGAAGACGAACAGAAAGCCAGTATACTGAAGCTGATTTCTCAGGCATCTCAGGCATTGATAGATCCATCTCCCAAGGAAAAGTCAGTGGTTTCCCCACTCTGGTCTTTTGAAGAAAAGGACAAGTTCGCGCGTAAGCGTGTGAAAGGGCGTACGCTGACTTATGAGTTTAGCCGTATGTCAAAAGTGATTCAGGATGAACTGGACAAGGCTATCAACGAGGTCCTTGACAGAAATTTGAGTCAATAATTTCGCCATGGCGATTTCACATCTAACTTATTGTAATTAGGCAGTTTAGGCTGAGAATTTCAAGGTGAAATCGCCAAAGTTTTACGCCAGTTTCGCTGCAGGAATATCTGACCATCGTGTCGTATAAGCAGGAGAAAGCATCTCCCGTTTCATTTGCCATTCCGGGGCAATACCCCGCCCCGCAAACCATACTTTACCCAGCCCTGAGTTGTTGATCCCGTCCAGAACCTTCATCAGCTCAGCACTGTAAGGGCGTGGCGGGCGTTCGTCGAACAGCTGCAGCTGCGAAACGCCGGAGCCGGTGAAGTCATTCAGCATAACTCCGGCTTTGGCATACCGGTGTCCATCCCTCCAGATACGCTCCAGAGCCGTTGTGGCGGCTGCAATGATGTCCCTGGTGTCCTGAGTGGGTGTAAGAAGTTTTTCCGTAGCCACGTTGCCGTAGTAAGGTTCTTTAACGGCGAACGGAGACGTTTTGATGAAAACGGAAATATGCCGGCAATACTGGTGCTCTTTACGCAGCTTTTCAGAGGCCCGCTCTGCGTGCTGACAGATAGCCTGACGGAGTGACTCGTACTCCGTGATCTTCACGCCAAAACTGCGGCTGCAGACAATTTGCTGTTTCGTCGGAGGGGCTTCCTCAAGCGAAAGGCAGCTTTCCCCGTTCAGTTCACGTACCGTTCGCTCAAGGACCACAGAAAAATTTTTGCGGATGAAGGCCGGGTTCGTCAGGGCGAGATCGAGCGCGGTCTTAATGCCCAGCACATTCAGCTTGCGTGCAATACGGTTACCCACCCCCCAGATTTCTTTAACCGGCTGCAGTGAAAGCAGTTTCCGCGTTCTCTGCGGATTTCCCCTGGTCAGAGCAAGTACGCCACGAAGCTGTTTCCACTCTTTTGAGGCCCACTGGGCTGATTTTGCAAGGGTCTTCGTTGGTCCGGCGCCCACGCCAATGGTCAGGTGGGTACAGTCATACACGTGCTGACGCAGCTGCCGGCCGAAGTCCTCAAGCTCCATACAGTGCTCCACGCCGGTCAAATCGAGGAACATCTCATCAATTGAATACTGTTCCACTCTGGGGGCCAGTTCCTCCAGGCAGTTCATCACGCGCGCCGACATCGAGGAGTAAAGTTCATAGTTACTTGAAAACGAATATATTTTTTCCGGGTACCTTTCGTTTTTTATCTGAAACCACGGAGTTCCCATTTTGATCCAGGGCTTCGCCTCGGCACTGCGAGCGATTACGTTCCCGTCGTTGTTGCTCAGGACGACTATCGGCTTTCCTTTCAAATCCGGTCGGAAAACACGTTCACAGCTGGCATAGAAGCTGTTCACATCGGCCAGGGCAAACATCAGTACATCTCCCTCGGGCGGTGGATGATATGCGTGACGACGCCAAAGATATCCAGCTCGTCGGGGTCAGGATAAATCGGCGACCAGGAGGCATTCATGGGCTGCAGCGTCAGTCGAGGCGTCAGCAGAAGCCGTTTAACCGTAAACTCCCCCTGTACGCTGGCGACAACGAT
The DNA here is from genome assembly GCF_049238365.1 of Enterobacter cloacae complex sp. IR53030. Lineage (NCBI taxonomy): Bacteria > Pseudomonadati > Pseudomonadota > Gammaproteobacteria > Enterobacterales > Enterobacteriaceae > Enterobacter > Enterobacter cloacae complex sp. IR53030. The sequence continues at coordinate 603 of NZ_JBMKHA010000036.1, read as the reverse complement.
ATCGCCGTGCCGCGGCTTTTCAGCACTGTCCACAACCAGCAGATCGCCATTGTACAGACTACCGTCCGCCATGCTGTCTCCGCTGGCACGCAGGTAGTACGTCGCGCTCGGATGCCGTATGCAGTAATCATGGAGATCCAGATCGGACTCGACATAGTCAGCGGCAGGGCTGGGAAAACCGCAGCTGGCCAGATCGGCAAACAATGGATGGGCCTGTGGCGGGTGTTCTTTCCCGGTGCTGAAAAGCTGTAGCTTCATCTTTCCTCCTGACACTCTAATTTTACTGGTTATGTATACAGTATATTTAACAGCGTGACGATAATCCAGATCGCCTGCCGGGTAATGGTGCCAACTTACTGATTTAGTGTACGATGGTGTTTTTGAGGTGCTCCCGTGGCTTCCATCTCCATCAGTTGTCCCTCCTGCTCAGCTACTGAAGGCGTGGTGCGTAACGGTAAAAGTACTGCCGGACATCAGCGCTATCTCTGCTCTCACTGCCGTAAAACATGGCAGCTACAGTTCACTGGTAATGGGGCTTTGTTGAATAAATCAGATTTCGGGTAAGTCTCCCCCGTAGCGGGTTGTGTTTTCAGGCAATACGCA